>NZ_JBFEGN010000049.1:0-30311 GCF_047228825.1 Siminovitchia jepli | reverse complement strand
TCGGTATCCGCGGGTATTTTTCGGTATCCGCGGGTATTTTTCGGTATCCGCGGGTATTTTTCGGTATCCGCGGGTATGCAGCGATTCTCTGCTCGCTGTAGGCGAGCAGAGAATCGGCTGCAACCAACCAATCGCCATGAAAAACCGGGCACAAGCTGCCCGGTTTTTTCGTTAATAATAGTCCAATTCCGTTTCCCAATTGTATCCGTAGTCTTCTTTCGTATCTTCTTGAACATGAAAGTGTAAAGCTCTGTATCCCGTATTGTCTGCGGCAGATTCTGGCTTTCTCTTCACAACCAACTTATCATCCCAACGCCTGATAAGCAAAGTGCCGTCCGGATTATACCTGACTCTTTTTGCCGGCTTGTCCAACTTGACATCTCCCCCTATCCATAAATTGATTCATTCAATCAAAAGTGACAAGAGACGCCCTTGGCTCATAAAAGTGTAAAGCATGTTGAACCATACCCTTATTCTTGTATCCTTAAACCTCTTTTTGTATTTTTTCCCCAAATCATTGTTTTATTTAAGGGAGTCAATGATATAATATGAATCAGTTTTGAAACCTTAGAGGTGAATATGATGGTTGAACAGCCCAGAAAAAAAATGAGAGAAACAATCACAATCAAAACAAGCCATGTATCACCGCCTGATACGAATCATTACGGCAATTTGTTCGGAGGAAAATTAATGTCTGACATTGATGACGTGGCCTCTATTGCGGCTACAAAATTTGCCAGGAAGCCGGTCGTGACGGTTTCAACTGATTCAGTGGATTTTTTAAAGCCCATTCGCATTGGGGATGCTGTTACGCTGGAAGCGATTGTGACCTGGAGCGGCCGCACTTCGATGGAAGTGTTTGTCAAAGTCGTTTCCGAAAATTTATTATCGGGAGAAAAGTCCATTGCTGCCTTCTCCTTTCTGACTTTCGTTGCCTTGGATGAAAACGGTAACCCGACCCCTGTTCCAAAAGCAGTACCCGACTCTGAAGAAGAACGCTGGCTTCATGAAACAGCCCAAACGAGGGCCGCCCATCGAAAAACAAGAAAAAAAGAGAGTAAAGAATTAGCGGAGTTCTTCTCAAAGATTGTATTATGAGGACAGAATCCCCATACGTGTGTGCATGCCTCTATATCTTAAATATCGTGCATAACATTCAATTTTCGTGCAAATATTTTGATTCCCGTGCAGTTGGGAAATGTTCCGGTCTTAACACCTGTTCGGGACTTGCTCTCTCCGGCCCTACCGGTCCCGGGCAAGCTCTCTCGCTTTTCTTATTAGTAGAGAAAATATAACTTGCTAAGAAAGTTTTTCTTCAAAAGAAGCTTTTCTGTGTCTCGCTCCGACGCACAGGATGTGCTAGTGCAGGCGAAGCGACAGGACGTCGCTGCATGAGCCTGCCGACGCACAGGACGTGCTAGTACCGCTGGCGCCAGAGGACGCCAGTGCCTGGCCCCCCGAGCTAGAGGTCTCCTGCGTGTTTCGCCTTATTTGCCCGTCCTGGGCAAGGCGCTTGCCTTTTCTGATTACAAATTGGTTAAATTTTAATAACAAGCGTCAGGAAAATGTTCCATAAACCGCTAAAATTCAACGCCAGTTGACCTCCACGGTCTGTTTCTTCTGTTACAAACCCGCTTTCCCATAATATGTAACAACAATTATTGTACCAAATTGATTATACTTTTATTATGCAAAGTATGGACTTTTAATAAAAAAGGCAAGGTGGTACATATGTTCTCAAATACAGAAATCGGAATCGATCTGGGTACGGCGAACGTGCTGGTGTATACAAAAAATAAGGGAATCATTTTAAATGAACCTTCTGTCGTTGCGGTCAATGCGGATACGAAGCAAGTGATAGCGGTAGGTTCTGAGGCAAAGGACATGATCGGAAAAACCCCTGCAAACATCATTGCTGTGCGGCCGTTGCGCGATGGCGTTATAGCAGATTTTGATATTACGAGCCAAATGCTGAAGCATGTCATGAAAAAAGCCGGTAAGGCGTCGGGATTTGCGATTAGAAAGCCGGATGTCGTTGTTTGTACACCTTCAGGGGCCACTTCTGTGGAAAGGCGAGCCATCCATGATGCGGTAAAATCTTGCGGAGCAAAAAACGTTCATTTGATCGAAGAGCCTGTCGCTGCAGCTATCGGGGCGGATCTTCCGGTTGAAGAGCCTGTCGCAAACGTGATAGTTGATATCGGCGGGGGTACGACGGAAGTGGCGATCATTTCGTACGGCGGCGTCGTTAACTGCAACACGGTCCGCATCGGCGGCGACCAATTTAATGAAAATATCATCCAGCATGTTCGTAAAGGATATAATTTGCTCATCGGCGAACGGACTGCGGAAAATATTAAAATTGAAATTGGCTACGCACTTGTTGATCATCCTGAAAAAACAATGGAAGTACGCGGGCGCGACCTCGTTACAGGCCTGCCAAAAACGATTACGCTCACGTCTACAGAGATTCAGGAAGCGCTAAAAGAATCATTGCTTCATATTTTGGAAGCGATCCGGGCCACGCTGGAAAATTGCCCGGCAGAATTGAGCGGAGATATCGTGGACCACGGGGTTGTTTTATCCGGGGGTGGAGCCCTTTTAAACGGCTTGCAGGAATGGCTTAGCGGAGAGATTATCGTTCCCGTCCATATTGCCCCGAACCCCCTGGAATCGGTGGCTGTCGGAACAGGCCGGGCCTTGCGATTTATTCATAAATTGCAAACGGTTGGAAAATAAGTAATAACTCTATGAAATTAGGAAACAACCATGGACGGAATCTTCATTCCGTGCCATGGTTTCTTTATGTTATACAGTCTCGCCTTGAGTTGCTTTCATTTCTTCTTTCGTGCCTTTCAAATCATATGTCCCCCCGGCCAGGCTGTTACGCGTATTTTTACCGGAAAGATTTTCCAACAGTTCCTTCACATCGATCCCTGAAGAAGCTTTCAGCGACTCCTGCATCGTCGCCATCAGATTTGTGGCGTATCCGCTCACTTTATTCGCACCGCCATCACCGCCTGCACCTGTATCGACGACGGTAATTTTGTCTATATTCCCGAGTGGGGCAGCGACTTGTTTGGCATATTCAGGAAGCATTTTCAGAACCATATCGAGAACTGCTGCCTGCCCGTATTGTTCGAAGGCTTCCGCCACTTTGCGTTTCGCTTCCGCTTCGGAAATCCCTTTCAGGCGGATCACTTCGGCTTCTGTCTCCCCTTTCGCCCGCTCAGCATCCGCTTTTGCCATTCCATCCAAGCGAACGCGTTCAGCTTCTGCTTTCGCTGTGGCTTCCACCCGATATTGATGGGCATCCGCTTCAGCAATTTGCCTCATTTTTTCTGCTGTCGCGCCCTGTTCAACTGCATAGCGATCCGCATCTGCTTTTTTCTTCACTTCAGAATCGTACTGACGCTCGCGTCTTAAAATTTCTTTTTCTTCCAATTCTATTTGCTTTTGACGTTCAATAATTTTGATTTGCATTTCCTGTTCGGTTACTTTTTGCTTGGAGCGGGCAGATTCGAGATCATACGCTTGATCGGCATTCGCCTTGGCAGTATCTTGCTCGCGCCGAAACTCCGCCATTTTCAATTGGTTGATTTTTTCGGCTTCCGCGATTTCCGTCGCCCTTTCAAGTTCCGCTTTTTTCGCTTCTTTAGCTGCTTCCGCCCGCTTAATCCGGGTTTCTTTTTCAGCTTCGGCCGTTGCAATATCCGCATCCCGTTTCACCTGGGCGATCCGGGGTTTTCCGAGTGAATCCAAATACCCGTTTTTATCGCGAACTTCTTTTATGGTGAATGAGACGATGATAAGTCCCATTTTGGCCAAATCTTGGGAGGCAACCCGCTGCACTTCCTGCGAAAATTTGTCCCGATTTTTATAAATTTCCTCCACTGTCATGGAACCGAGGATGGAGCGGAGATGTCCTTCCAATACTTCTTTCGCTTCATTTTCCCGCTCTTCTTTCGTTTTTCCCAAAAATTGTTCAGCAGCTGTTGCGATCTCGCTTATGGAGCCGCCGATTTTAATGATCGCCGTTCCATCCGCCATGACCGGTACGCCTTGCTCTGTATATACCTCCGGTGTCGTTACCTCAAGCTTGCTCGATAAAAGGCTTAACGGTTGGGCCTGTTGAAAAACAGGGAGTATAAAAGCCCCGCCGCCGCGAATGATTTTGATTTTATTGCCCGCATCATCGACATGGACATTTTTCCCTCCCAAGTAACTTCCCGTTACAATCAAAGCCTCGTCCGGTCCCGCCGTCCGATATTTGGTGATGATGATAGCAAGCAAGGCAATCAGTACAAAAACGACAATACCGACAACAATCCAAATTCCAACTGCCATACTTCATTCCCCCTTTATGAAAAATTTTTCTTGTAAGGAACAACATATAAGACGCCATTCTTTACTTCAACTACAAGTACTTCTGTTCCTTCCGGAATTGCGGCAGCGCCCTCAAAGCTGGCCGCAGGCTTGGAGATATTTCCGCTGTAACTGTCGATGATCACTTCCCCGTATCCTTCTTCCGGTATGGGAATGATCGTTTTCCCGATTCTTCCCTCCAATGATTGTTCCGTATAACTTAACGATTGTTCCGCAGAAGATAATGGGATGAGTACAAATACGTTTAGAAGGGTAGCCAAAAGCAGGGCGGCAACAGCGGCAATTCCAATAATGAGCAGGCTGTTAAGAGGCGTGATCTTTTCGAGAATATATCCCCCCGCCGAGAAAAAAGTGATAAAAGCAAAGATGAGGACAGGGTGGAGAAAAGGTGAAACTTCGCCAATTCCCTCCAGAACATCTCCAAATAGTAAATACAAAATGCTTAAACTTCCTGAAACGATTAATAATATTAAATAAATCGTTTCGATCGGCATACCAAAAAGAGTCATCGGCAATCATTCCTTTTTTATGGATATTTATTTGTTTTCGGACATCCCACCTTTTCTATCTTACCGATAAATCTATATACGCAATTGGCCAGCGATTCGTTTCATTTTTCGCAAATATTTTGATGCATGCCTACGAAAGCTTATGGACAGAGGAATTTCTTTGAAACTCTTGCCTACATAAGTTGACAAGCAAATAAACGAGAGGTGTATCAAAAATCGCCGCCACGAATTTAAACGAATACTGGGTCAAAATAAGCCCGGCCAAGGCAGCACCAGGCATTGTCCCGTAAAAGGCAATCGTAATAAAAATGGTTGTGTCCACCAGCTGGCTTGCCATCGTTGATACATTGTTGCGAATCCAAAGCTTTTTTTGCCCGTGCCGTTTTTTCAATTTGTAAAACAATGCGACATCCAAGTTTTGGCTGATGAAAAAGGAAACCAAACTGGCAATCGTCACACGGAATCCCGCGCTAAAAATCGTTTGAAATTCCGCTTGCTTTTCATAAAAGGGTGCGGGAGGAAGCTTGATGGCTGCATATATAAAAAAAACCGCCAAAACTTGCGTAATGAGCCCCGCCGCAACTGTTTTTTTCGCCGCTTCCTTACCATACACTTCCGTAATCGTATCCGTAATCGGATAAGTAAAAATATAGATCATAACAGCTGCCGGCAGAACCACCCAATTTCCAATACTCACCAGCTTTACCGCTAATATATTGGACAAAATGAGCAGGCCGACAAACGCCCCGTTTAAATAATAAAGCAAAAATATTCCTCCTGTTTTCTTAGCGGTTATCCACTTTTTCGGGATACATATCGTGATTCATCAAACGGTATTCGGCCATTTGTTCATATTTTGTCCCCGGCTTTCCATAATTGCAGTACGGATCTATAGAAAGTCCGCCTCTTGGCGTAAATTTGCCCCATACCTCTATATACCTGGGAGCAAGCAAATCAATCAAATCATTCATCATGATATTGACGCAGTCTTCATGAAAATCCCCATGGTTTCGGAAACTGAACAAATACAGTTTCAAAGACTTGCTTTCCACGATTTTTTTATCCGGAATATAACTGATGTAGATCGTTGCAAAGTCCGGTTGGTTTGTCTGGGGGCAAAGCGATGTAAACTCGGGACAATTAAATTTAATAAAATAATCCCGGTTTACATGCAAATTATCGATCGCCTCCAATACTTGCGGCGAATACCGGAATAAATATTCCGTCTGCTTGTTTCCCAAAAGCTTCAAATCCTTTAAACTGTCTTCCTGTCTTCCCGGCATAAAAAAACCTCCCTGAATGCCTTTTGGAGGAGGTTCAAAATATGGGCAAAAAATAAAACCATATCTTTTGATATGGCAATTTTTGTAAGCCATAGTTTTTTATAGAGGGTTAATGCTATGAACCTCTCCCCGAAAAAGGGCTATTTTGTTTCTCCATCATCATACAGAATGAAAAATGGAACGTCAACCTCCCGAGGCCGGGCTTCAAACTTTTTTTTCACGGCCAACTTCTGTAAAATAAATTATTAACCAATTCAATTCTGCTTTTGGGAGGGAAGATCAGCATGTCCTTATTAAATGAAATTCTTGAATACAACAAAACGTTTACCGAAGAAAAGCTATATGAAGCCTATACAACGACAAAATTTCCGGATAAAAAACTGGTCATTTTAACATGCATGGACACACGGCTCGTTGAATTGCTCCATAAGGCCATGAATATGAAGAACGGTGACGTAAAAGTCGTCAAAAACGCCGGAGCCATTCTCACTCATCCGTTTGGAAGTATTATGCGGAGCCTGCTGATTGCCGTTTATGAATTAAAAGCGGATGAAGTTTACGTGATCGGCCATCATGACTGCGGCATGAGTGCCATAGAAAGTGATCAAGTGCTGGAAAAGATGAAACTTCGCGGCATTAAACAAGAAACACTGGACATTGTCCAAAACGCCGGAATTGATCTGGACGAATGGCTTACAGGCTTTGACAGCGTTGAAGAAAGCGTTGAACACAGCGTCAATATGATCCGAAATCATCCATTGATGGCAAATGATATCCCCGTCCACGGCCTCGTGATTGATCCGGCAACAGGGAAGCTTGATTTAGTCGTCAATGGTTACGAAAATGTAAAAAACAATCAGCCGACATAAGGGTCCAAATCAGCCCTTAACGGCTGATTTCCCTGGCTGCAAACGAATAGTCGTAACAAACCATATAAAGTTCAACTAATTCTTCGATACTTGGCACCCTTGGGTTATTCGCAGGACTGCCGCTGTCAATGGCATCCTTTGCCATTTTGCCCAAGGACTGTTTGAAGGCATCCTCCTCTATTCCCCAGCCTTTCAGGTTGGGAATGTTGAGTTTGGCACACAGACTTTTTGCCGATACGACCGCGGCTTCTGCCGCCTCCTCATTGGATAAGCCATTTTTCCCTTCAAAAATTCTCCCCAACTCGGCCAGCCTGTCGATGCAGGCATTCTTGCTGAATTCCAAAACGGCCGGAAGAAGCATCGCATTGGAGATGCCGTGGGGAACATGGAACAAGGCCCCGATCGGCCTGGACATTCCATGGACAAGGCAGACAGATGCATTGGAAAAAGCGATCCCCGCCTGTAAAGAGCCCAAGGACATTTTTTCGCGCGCAGCCATGTTGTCCCCTTCGTCATAAGCAGTTTCGATATTTTCCACAATGAGTTTCATTGCCGACAAAGCATACATATCTGTCATCGGATGCGCCTTTTTCGATAAATACGCTTCAATGGCATGGCTTAAAGCATCGATCCCTGTTGCGGCGGTTACATTTTTCGGTGATGACATTGTCAGCACAGGGTCGATAATGGCACATGCAGGCATGAATGCCGGCTGTTTAATCATCATTTTAACATCGTTGGATGTATTCGTAATCACTGTTACATCTGTTGCTTCCGAGCCCGTACCGGCAGTCGTCGGAATGGCGATATGGGGTATTGGCGCATTTTTTACAAGCTTCTTTCCACCCATGTAATCCCCAATGTAGCCCCCGTTTGCCGCCAAAACCGCCACCGCTTTTGCTGTATCGATGCAGCTTCCTCCCCCAAGAGAGATCACCGCATCACATTGGTTTTTCTTAAATACCTCAACCGCTTCAGAAACATAACGATCAGTTGGTTCAGAGGCGACGCCGAGATATAAAACGCAGGTAATTCCTTCAGATTTCAAATAATACAGACATTTTTCCACATTTCCGAGCCTCTCCATGATTCTGTCACTGACAAGAAGCGCTTTTTTCCCCTTCGCTGCTGTAAGTTCACCCACTTTTTCAAAAGAATGGCTTCCATATACAATGAAAGGCGGCGTGGCAAATCTTGCATATGCGTTCATGGACCTTCCTCCCCGGATAAATTTACGAGATTTTAAATATCCTCCTATAAGATTATACTATAAAAATTTATGACGGGAACGTATATCCCCATTCAAAGCCGGCACACTCAATCAATCTGCCTTAGGTCCTCTCTAAAGCAACACTCAAATAAGGATATGTTCTAAGGTATGGAAAATTTCATAGGTATATTAAGGGAAAGAATATCTCTTACATTAGGGCGGTGATTACATGGCTAAGAAATCATCAAGAGACAAAAAGCCTACTAACACAGATGCTAAACAGGAGCAATTGGATCAGTACCGTGTAAAAAACACTGGGAAGCCAATGACGACACAGGAAGGGAAAAAAAGATCACAAGATCAGGATCAATTAAAAGCCGGCGTGCGTGGTCCTGCATTACGCCAAGACTATGAGTTTTTTGAAAAAATGTCGCATTTTGTCCATGAAGAGATACCGGAAAGAGTGGTTCATGCAAGAGGGTACAGTGCGCATGGAGAGTTCGAATCTTATCAATCCATGAAACATGTGACAAAAGCGTGCTTTTTACAGGAAGCGGGTAAAAAGACGCCAGTAACTGTCCGTTTTTCTACAGTACAAGGACCTAAAGGATCCTACGATACAGCAAGGGATTTGCGCTGTAAAGGCGTTAAACTTTATACAGAAGAAGGAAATGTCGATCTGACTACGATTGCCATGCCTGTATTAATTAATCAAGACGCGATGAAGTTCCCTGATGCAATGCATGCGTACCAATCCAAGCAGGATGATGATATACCAACGGCTACCGGCGCACATGACAGATTTTGGGATTATGTAGCCAATAATCCTGAAGCACTTCATATGGTGCAATGGATTATGTCCGATCGGGGCATTTTAAGAAGCTATCGAATGATGGAATCGTGGTCGATTAATACGTACCTGTTTGTGAACGAGCAAGGAGTAGCAACCTTTATGAGGTATGTTTGGAAGCCTGTCCTTGGCGTCCATTCCCTGCTTCAGGATGAGGCACTGAAAATCGGCGGACTCGACCCCGACTTTCACAGAAAGGATCTCAGGGAGGCCATTGACCATGGTGCTTATCCCGAATACGAATTAGGTGTTCAGCTCATTCCGATGGAGGATGAATTCAAATATGATTTTGATATTCTGGATCCTGCGAAATTTTGGCCGGAAGAGCTCATCCCTGTTCAAATGATTGGTAAGCTGACATTAAATCGAAACATTGATAATTACTTTACGGAGTCTGAACAAGTCGCATTTAACCCTGCAAATGTCGTTCCGGGAATTGATTTTTCCAATGATCCTGTCTTGCAGGGAAGGTTAATGGCGTATAGAGATGCACAACAACATCGACTTGGCAGTGCCAATTACGTTGAGTTACCAATTAACAAGCCACTTTGCCCGTTTCATAATAATCAGCGCCGAGGCTATATGAGACAGCGAATCGATGTTGATCAGGTAAACTATCATGAAAATTCGCTGGCAAATAACACGCCATACACGGTGCCCCCGGAAGAAGGCGGCTATAAAGATTATCCGGAGAGAGTAGATGGTTACAAAATCAGAGCCAGAAGCGAATCGTTCAAGGATTACTTTTCTCAACCGAGAATATTTTGGAATAGTATGACACCTATTGAAAAGCAGCACACAATTGAAGCATTCAGCTATCAACTAGGAAAAGTAAAAAGCGAATCCGTTCGCCAGCAAAACGTTAATTTGTTGGTCAATGTAGATAAGGAAATGGCTTGCATTGTTGCTGATAACATTGGTGTCGATCGCCCAAGCGGAACCCATGTACCTGTTTCGACAAGTTACCCTTCTCTTAGCCAATACAATACACCCAAATATGCTTATACACAAAAAGTAGGTGTACTGATCGGCAATGGTTTTAACGGCAATGAGGTAACCAATGCGCTCAAGGAATTGGAAAAATATGGGGTTTTTGTTGTGATCATAAGTGAAACGCTTGGTACTGTCACAGGTGCTGATGGCAAAAAACTGAAAGTTGATGAGACATTTCTCACAACTAGTCCTTATCTGCTTGACTCTCTTTATGTTGTTGGCGGGAGTCCTAAAACCAAAGCAGAATTCAGGTCTAACATCAAAAAATTCATAAGAGTTGCATACGAACATTATAAACCGATTGGTGTTGCAACAACTGCAGAGCCGTATTTTCAAGCGCTGGGCATAGGTACTTCTCCCGGGGTCATTTATACTGCAAACAACCCTGACTTTGGAAATGAATTTGTCTCCGCCATTGCACAGCAACGTTTTTGGAATAGAAAATAATATGGTCAGGTTATATGGAAAGAGCGCGTCAAAAGAGAAAATGCTCTTTCCATTAGTAATCTTTGTAAAAGGAAGTGTTTACTTGTACTAAAGGATTTTTATGTTACGGGAATAAAATACTTGGAATCTTTTATTGTAGAGTTTTATAAAAGCCTAAAATTATCCAAACTCCCCAGTTCGTTTTTTTACTCCCCTTTCAAATTTCCAAAAATACGATCTGTTTTCTGCTTTGAAACACGAGTTTGCAGGATCATCCCCACCTCTCTTGCAATAACTGTATCTCCTTTTCATGCGGCATTTCTTCTTTGGGTGTTTCCAAAATGAATGGAATGTTCGCCAGCTTCGGTGTTTTTACGATTTGGTCAAATTGACATTCTGTTATACAGCCAGCTCCAAAAATGGGAGCATGGCGGTCTTTTCCCTGGCGTGCAACGTACTTGGAATTATTAAAATGAATGACCTCCAATTCATCGAAATAACCTAGCTCTGTTCCTTTTTTCAACACATCATCCCAATTTTCACCATCCCACAATCCGCAGGAAAATGAATGGCATGTATCCAAGCAAAAACCAATTTTTTCCGGATGCTCACACAGCTTGCGGATTTGTACCAGTTCTTCCAAAGTGGTTCCCATTGCCCCGGGCAAGCCCGCATTATTTTCCAGCAGGATTTTGGCCTTTCCTTCCCAGCGGCTTAGAATGTCATTAAGCATTTCGATCATAAGCTGATAACTTTCAAGCACAGGCAAATGAGGGACAGGCTTGCCGAAATGAACGACAACTCCGATTGAACCGCATGCCTCGGTAATTTCCAGATCATTCAATAAAGACTTTGTTACTTGCTCACGTTTTTCATCACGACGGGGGGTCAAACTGGTAGGATAAGGAGAGTGACTGACAGACAATATGCCTTTTTCCTCACAAAATATTTTGCATAATGCCGCATCTTCCTTGTTATAGTCTTTAACGGATAAACTTCGGGGATTCTTCGGAAAGTATTGAAAGGCGCATGCATTGATTGCATAGGCTTGTTTTGCGGCTCCAAGGTAGCCGTCCCGGATGGAAAGATGACAACCAAATTTCATTTATGCATTCTCCTTGTATTAGTGCTGACAATTGCTGCAAAAATAAGTTTTGCGAGAGGCAATCTCCACTTTTATAATAGGGGTGCCGCACCGGCTGCACGGGTTTCCTTCCAGCCCATGAACGTACATTTTATAGCCGCCTGTTTTGTTATCCCCCTTAAACAGTTCTCCCATATAACCGCCATGTTCAATCGCCTGCTGCAGGATAAATTGGATTGAATGATATAAGCGGGAGATCTGATCCTGATCCAGCTCATTGATCTTTTTTTCCGGCAGCAGCTGCGCATGCCAAAGAATTTCATCCGAATAACGGTTCCCAATCCCGGCAATGACTTCCTGATTCATGAGTGCGGTTTTTAAACTTCCTCTTCTGTTTTTCATGATGGCTTCAAAAGCATCCAGGGAAAAGCTGGGATTCAGCGGCTCCGGTCCGATGTTTTGAAGTTTCTGCTTCACCATTTCAGGTGTCAAAAGATGCAGATAACCTAAGCGCAGTCCGATACAATAAAGATTGTGAACGCCAAACGATAATTGTACCTGTACCGTGCGATCCGGTTGATCTTCTTTTTTTCCATAAAACAGCCAACCGCCAAGCATCAGATGCAAAAGTAGGCAGGAGCCATTTTGCAGGTGAAAAATTAAATGTTTGGCCCTTCTGTCCATGATTTCAATTTTCTGATCCAACACTTGGCGGGTAAAATGATCCACAGGGACATTGATGGATTTCTCCCGATTGATCACCACTCCCGTGATCGTTTTATCCAGTATCAATTGTTCCAGCAAGGTTTTATACGTTTCCATCTCTGGCAATTCGGGCATAATGCTTTCCTCCGCTTTTGTACATCTGTATGTTCAGTATTCCTCAACATTGAAAAATGATGAGAATAATCTTTAAAAAATGGAGCCAAAAAGGAATATCATGAAAGTCGGTTTTATTGAAGCTATAGCTTATCTTATGGTGTCTTGCAATCGCAGCAAAGTGTTATCGCCACTTGTTGGGTCATTATTTAAAAGAAGGAGAATTTCCTATCCGGCTCTTAATGGCAGACCCAAAAAACATTTGACAAATTTGTGAACTGGTTGAATAATAAATAAAAAGGGGGAGTCACACAAATGGAATCTACATACAAAATATTACATGCTGCAAAGTCTGTTGGCTATATTGTTCTTTCAATCGGAATTGCCATTTTCTTGTACGGTTTTTTTGTAAGCGATACCAGCGTAGCTACAAGCATAGGGATTGGCACAGTAATGGGGGCTATTTTTATTTTTTTGATCGGTGTGTTTTTTGCAGCGGCTGAAGAGATGGACAAAAAAACGGATAAAGGGATTAGATTTTCCAAGAGCAAAGGCGGAAGCGCCTATTTATCGACGTACAGACTGGAGCGCTTCTGACGAGATAAAGGATAAGGAAAGGCGGAGAGTGCCTGCTTATCGGCGACAAGCATAAGACGAACGCTGAAGAAGGCGTAGTTTGCCTTCAGCAGCGATTGGCTTATGACCTCGAGCCGATGGCACTCGCAGCCGGACAACACGCGGAGCGGAGCGATGTTGACTTATCGTAGGAAAGCTACTACTTAAGAAGGCTTCGTGTGATGCTTCCTTGAGTTGGCGTCGTGCAGCTTTGCGACGAGGTGAGCCTACGCCTCCTAGAGTAAGCTGCGCCGCAGGAGCACTTTAAGCGTGAAGTCTGCTAGTCGATAGGCGCTGGAGCCGGACGCAGCATTAGGTGACAAATAAGTCACTCACAACCTGAGCATCTTATAATTTCCTCAACAATGAAAAAGGAGCGCCATTCAGACACTCCTTTTAATCGATATTTACATGTCCCAGATCAAAATTAACAATGTACCGAAGATGGTAACCAAAGCGATGGCAAATGCATAATAGATGTTTGTATAAATCGAACCTTTATCTTTCGTTTCACCAGCGTGCATAAAGACAACAAGCTGGACGGCAGCTTGCACGAATGCTGTGGCCAAAAGGATTGTCATTCCGACGGCAAACGACAGATCAAAGAAGTAAACGGCAAGAGCAACGGCCGTGAGCATCAATGAAAATATAAAGCCCATCACTTGTTTGCGCGGGAATAATTCGCTCATGTTACATCATTCCTTTCAGGTAAACGAAGCTGAAAATAAAGATCCACACAACATCCAGAAAATGCCAGTAAAGTGAAAAGATGAATGCTTTATTGGCTGTTCCTGGTGTTAATCCCCGATTTTTCACCTGCAAAATGATGAATAAGCCCCAGAATAAACCAAGTGTTACGTGTGCTCCATGTGTACCTAATGTGGTTAACAGGATGGCCGTGAAGGCACTCGTTTGCAGGCCCGCCCCAATATGGACATAGTGAATGAACTCATAAATTTCAACGCCCAAGAAAGTAAGGCCAAAAAGCAGTGTAACGGCAAAGAAGGTCATCATCGCCTTTTTATGGCCGATACGCATGGCATGAACGCCAAGACCGATCGTAAAACTGCTTGTCAACAGCACGAATGTTTCAATGAGCACTGGTGTTATTTCAAAAATCTCTGCTCCGGAAGGCCCGCTTCCTGTTCGGTCGACTAGAGTAAAATAGGTTGCAAAAAGCGTTGCAAAGAGCATAATTTCCGCTCCGAGAAAAATCCAGAAACCTAAAATATTCAGTTGATTTTGATCTGTACTGTATTCAAGCGGCAGCGAGTGATCTACATTCATCAGCTAGCACCTCGCAACTTTTTTTCTGTGTCTTCTACTTCCTTGACAGAAATATAATGACCATCATCTTTTTCAAATGAACGGTATGCCATGCAAGCGAAGATTCCGATGGTTGTAAGGATGGCCGGAATCCACATGCTGAACACAAGCGAGAATCCCCATACAAAGAAAATGCAACTCATCATAAACGGGCCGCCGGTGTTATTTGGCATATGAATTTTTTCAATACGATCTTTGAATAACGCGTGGCCTTTCTTTTTATGATCCCAGAATGGTTCAATGGAATGAACTTCCGGTATCGTCGCAAAGTTATAGGCCGGCACCGGGCTGTGCGTGGCCCATTCAAGCGTACGTGCATTCCATGGATCTGAACTAATATTTCTTGAAGCATAACGCGTGCTGTAATAAACATTGTACACAATTAAAGCAAACCCGATGGCAAGCCCAATGGCTCCGATAAATGAGAGCAGATTCAGCTGCCCAAACCCGGTTGCTTCTGAGTATGTGTACATCCGCCGTGCCTGCCCATCCAAACCGGTGAAGAACATTGGAAAGAAAGTGACGTTAAAGCTGATTGCGATAAACCAGAACGCCCATTTCCCGATTCTTTCATTCAACATAAAACCAAACATTTTGGGCCACCAATAAGTGAGGCCAGCAAGCATCGCGAATACGACTCCAGGTATAATGGTATAGTGAAAGTGGGCCACTAAAAACATGGTATTATGATACTGATAGTCCGCACTTGCCATACCGAGCATCACCCCGGTAACCCCGCCAATCGTAAAGATCGGAATGAAACCGACTGCATAAAGCATGGGAACAGTGAATTCAATCTTCCCTTTCCACATCGTCAGAATCCAGTTGAAGATCTTGATTCCGGTCGGGATCGCAATCGCCATGGTTGTGATGGAGAAAATACTATTCGTCAGCGGTCCTTGCCCCATTGTAAAGAAATGGTGAGTCCAGACCAAAAATGAGAAAAACGAAATAATCACGATCGATCCAACCATCGACTTATAACCATAGAGATTACGTCGTGCAAAAGTAGAGATCACCTCACTGTATACACCAAATGCCGGCAAGATTAAAATATAAACTTCCGGATGCCCCCAAACCCAGAAAAGGTTGGCCCAAAGCATATCCATACCGCCGTTTGTCGTTGTAAAGAAGTTTGAACCAAACAGCCGGTCCATTGTTCCCAGCAAAAGCGCAATCGTTAATACAGGAAAAGCGAAAACGACAATGACGTTTGTAATAAAAGCGGTCCATGTAAACATCGGCATCTTCATTAACGTCATACCGGGTGCCCTCATTTTTAAAATGGTCGTGATAAAGTTAATCCCGGACATTAATGTACCGATACCGGCAATCTGAATCGCCAGCATGTAATAATTCGTTCCGACCGATTGGCTGAAATCATTTCCCGCGAGCGGAAAATAAGAAGTCCAGCCTGAATCAGGAGATCCGCCAATGACGAAAGAAATATTGAATAACATGGCACCCATGAAGAATAGCCAGAAACTTAACGCATTCAAGCGCGGGAATGCGACGTCACGGGCCCCTATTTGCAACGGAACAACGAAGTTCAACAAGGCGTAAATAAATGGCATCGCCATGAAAATGATCATGACTACCCCATGGGTGGTAAAAACTTCATTATAATGCTGCGCATCCAGCAGCGTATTGTCGGGTACAGCCGTTTGTGCCCGCATCATAATCGCATCTACGCCGCCCCGGAACAGCATAAGCAAAGCAGAGATCAAATACATAATCCCAATTCTTTTGTGGTCAACAGTCGTTAACCATTCGCGCCATAAATAGCCCCATTTTTTAAAATAGGTTAAGCCGGCGACAATCGCGATAACTGTAAGACCAATGGCTACCATTGATGCATAAATGGCAGGACTGGGATGAGGGATGGCAAATCGGTCAAAATAATTCATCCTTTTATAACTCCTTCCCGGTAAATGTTCAGCATTAAAAACGGTTATAAAACTGTTAAGCTATCAATTATGATGGTTGTGCTCTGAATGGATTTCTTGAGACTCATTGCCTTCATGATGATGTCCACCATATTCACCCTCCGGGGGAGGCAAAAAGCGCAAATGTGTTCCACTGAATGTTAATTGCCCCAGATGGCCAGGCTCTAGCAGCTTATCGAATTTCTTTTCCGTAAGAGGTTCGGCAGTCTTTTTCACTTCGTCAACCCAATCATCAAATTCCTTCTCCGGCATTGCTTTCACTTGGAACGTATTTTCAGCAAAGCCTTTCCCGCTAAAGTTTGCATTTCTTCCCATGTATTCCCCGGGAGTATCGGCTGCCAAGTGCAACGTGGTGACCATGTCCGCCATCGCATACTTTTGTCCGCCGAGCTGCGGAATCCAGAAGCTTGTGATTGGCCCGTATGAATATAGTTTAAATTCCAACGGCCGATCTGTTGGGATGTACAAATAGTTGACTGTTTCAATATCTTCTTCCGGATAACTGAAATGCCATTTCCAATTGGAAGACGAAGCATAAATCGTCAATGGTTCCTGCCCCTCATGTTGTTTCGGCGTTGCTTCAACTGCATAGGTTGATTTAACCGTAACGATTGAAAGGAAAATAATAATGAGCACCGGAATCCCGACAATAATCGACTCCACCACCGGATTTCCTTCAATATGCGGCGGTTCATAATCCTCGCCTTGTTTCGAGGCGCGGTATTTTACTAACATGATGATTAAAAGGACAAAAACGGCAACAACAATGATGGCCATCGTCGCAATCGATATCCAAATGACATTGGCCTGTGTTTCAGCTTGAGGCCCTTTAGGATCCAAAACCATTAATGATTCGCAACCCGTCAGCATTGTAAGAATAGAGATGGCTACACATAAAAAAGCCCATTTCATTTTCATGGAGGGGACCCCTTTCTTTGAATTAAACCTTGGCAGCAATAACTTATCGTTTAATCTGTGATCAATTTACCATTATCTTATTACCATCAAAATGTAATAACAATAGTTTGTGATACATGTCACAAAATGTTCTTGAGTCACCCTGGTTTTTGGTAACAAAATGTTCAAAGAAACGGTGGTAACTGGACAATATTTTTTTATAAACCCCTCCAACCGAAAGAAATTACCGATTAAATTGTTTGAAGTAAAGGTGGCATTCTTTATTTTCTCCCCACCACCTCAGTGACACAAATTAATGGAGCCTTTCTCCTTTAAATGAAGCTTTTTGTACTGTTATTGCAGCTAAAATGATAAATTGCAACGAGAAAGCAGGCCGCTGCAAAAGCAAACAAGATCAGAAGGTTTAATATTAGCTGCCAAATATGCTTCCGTCCTGCAATTTTGTCAAGGTATCCACCGTCCAGCGTTGAGGAAGAAACGCGGATATTCTTTGAACCAACTTTGGCATGACTTCAATCGGTCTTTGTTAAATTATTGATTTCCAAAATATTCATATGAACACATTCGATTAAACTCTGTATAAAGAATAAAAAAAAGAACGCACGTGCATAAGTGCATTCCTTCATAACTTGACATGAAGTTTTTCATGTTTTCAAAATGAAAATGATCTTAAGGCCTTCTCAAATAAATGGGTTATCATCCACGATGATGATTTTAATTTCAAAAATAGGATCCGTTTTTGCTTGGGAACACGAGTTTTGCAGGATCATCCCACTTCTCTTGCAATAACTGCATGGCGGTATTTGTTTTTAAAAGCAAATTTGCTGCATCTTCGAAGTGGCTACAGCTTATTCTTAGTGAACGATCCAACATACCTTAACGCTGAAACTGGACGCGATGCAGGCTGGCAAAAATGCCTCCCATTTCAATCAATTCGTCATGGCGGCCCTGTTCGGCAATTCCGTTTTCGGTAACGACAACGATTCGATCAGCATTGCGGATCGTTGCCAGGCGGTGGGCAATTACAAGAGTAGTCCGGTTTTTGGCCAACTCGGCCAGCGCTTCTTGGATGATCATCTCGGTTTCGGCATCAAGAGCTGAGGTGGCCTCATCCAAAATCAGGATCGGCGGGTTTTTCAGAAACATCCGTGCGATCGCGATACGCTGCTTTTGCCCGCCGGACAACTTCAGGCCTCTTTCTCCCACCTCCGTATCAAAGCCGGCGGGAAGGGAGTCAATGAAATCTTCAAGATGTGCACGACGCGCTGCTTCCCTGATCTCCGCATCAGTCGCATTAAGCCGGCTGTATGCGATATTGTCGCGAATCGTTCCGGTAAACAAAAACACATCCTGTTGTACAATGCCAATTTGGGAACGGAGCGATTTTTTTGTCATGCTCCGGATGTCTATGCCATCGATCGAGATGGTTCCTTGATCGACATCATAAAATCGCGGGATGAGAGAGCAGATCGTTGTCTTTCCTGCCCCTGAAGGCCCGACAAAAGCCACTGTTTCTCCGGCACCAATACACAGATTGATCCCTTCAAGCACGGTTTGGCCCTCATCATAACCGAAGGTGACATTATCAAACATGATATTACCCCGCAACGCCGGTACTTCGATGGCGTCTTTTTCGTCCACCACATCCGGATCCTGGTCGATCAGCTCGGTAAAACGTTTAAATCCGGCCATTCCTTTTGGATAAAGCTCCAGCAGTGCACTGATTTTATCAATCGGTTTAAACAGTAAATTTACATAAAGGACAAAGCCGACGAGTTCACCGTACGACAGGCTGCCGTTGAAGCTTAGCCAGGCTCCATATATGAGCACAAGAAGAACGACAAACCTTGTCATCATATACATCCCCGAAGAAGTGTAAGACATGACCCGATAGGCACCAAGCTTTGCACTCCGAAACTTCCGGTTATTTTTTGTGAATCTTTGAATCTCATAATCTTCGTTTGTAAACGATTGGACCACCCTTGCCCCGGATACGCTGTCCTCCACCCTGGCATTAACATCGGCGATCTCGCTGTACATCTGCTTCCATGCCCGATTCATTCGGATATTGCAAAAAGTGATCAGCCAAATCAGCAGTGGCATTGCCAAAATCGTTACGAGCGCCAATTTGACATTGATCGTCAGCATAATCCAAAACGCCCCAACAAATGTCATTACTGCAATGAACAAATCCTCCGGTCCATGATGCGCCAATTCGCCAATATCAAACAGATCATTCGTAATCCGGCTCATGATATGCCCGGTTTTGTTATTGTCAAAAAATCGGAATGATTGCTTTTGCACATGCTCAAACAGTTGCTGCCGCATATCTGTTTCAATATTGATGCCGAGCTTATGTCCCCAGTAATTGACAATATACTGCAAAAACGTACTGATGACATAGAGCAGCGCAAGAGCAATACTGACTGCAACAATCATGGACCAATTTCCGGCAGGAAGCAGTCTATCAATAAACCATTGCACGGCTAGCGGGAAAGCAAGCTCGAGCACGGCCACAATCACCGCGCAGCTAAAATCAAGAATAAACAGTTTTCGATGGGGACGATAATAGGTAAAAAAACGACGGACCATTTTTCAACGCTCCCTTTAAAAAACAACATTAATGTAGATTATATGGACAGGTATTTTATAATGCAAGAAATTTTATGAATTATTTTTTCATTAAGGTTAAACCAAACTCCTTCATGATTCAAAAAAACCCCCTTTAAAAAGTTGATATAACACTTTTCCATGATAACGAAATTTAAATTGTTTGACTCCTCCAAATATTAATAATATAATTTTATTGATGAGCTTCTTCATGCCAATGGCTGACCTGTCCTTTCATTTTATGTGTAACATTCCATTTTTTGTCATTTGGATAGTCTATTGAAGGGGGACTTGCATTGTGAACACAAATTTGGCTGTTCTTTCCGCTAATAACCTTCATATAAAAATGAGAGAATTGGAATCAGAGTGGGACAATTTTGTATCCGAGAAGCAAAAGCCGAATCGAATACGGCAAGCGATTTACCAATCGTGGAAGCGATGTGAGGAATATGAGGTTGATCCGCTCCAAAAACAAACTTCAATTATTATGGACGATGATAGTTTATCCGAAACAATCAGCAAGTCGAAAATATATGCAGCCTCCCTTCCCATCATTCGTACGTTACATGAGCAAATAAAGGGCACCGGTCATCTCATTACCCTGGCGGATGACAAAGGAAGAATTATCCATTTAGAGGGGGAGCATCATATTAAAGCTCAAGCCGAAAAGATGAGCTTCATCCGCGGCTCGGACTGGAGTGAAAGAGCTGCAGGATCCAATGCAATTGGAACTGCATTGGCGGTCGGCCATCCCATTCAGATATTCTCTTATGAACACTTTTGCGAAGGTGTTCATCCGTGGATATGCTCCGCTGCTCCCATCAAAGATCCTCTAACAGGAAAAAATTTGGGTATTATTGATTTAACTGCTCCAAATGAGCTTGGCCAACCGCATTCTCTCAGCGTAGTTCAAAATATTTCAGAAATGATCCAACAAAACTTTAAAGCCCATTCCTTTAAACAAAGACATCGATTACAAGAACATTATGAGAACTTTGCAAAAAAGCTGAATTCCGATAGTGTCATAGTGCTTGATGAGATGTTAAATATCGTTCATGCCGATCAAAAATGCCGGTTCTTGCTGCAAATTGACCACTGGAGGCAAATAGGGGTCCATTCCGAGTTCCAGCATATCAGAAATTCACTGCTTACAAATAGTGAACGAGAATGGGAACTGGATGTTCCTTCCCTGCAAATCAAAATATTTGTCCAAGTTATTGTAGACGGAACGGAAAGAATCGGCTATTTGCTCCATCTGGAAAAAACAAATCAAATCAGGGATTATACCCATTGGGGACGAATCATTGGAAATTCCCAACCAATGAATCAACTGATAGCCCGAGTAAAAATAGCCGCTCCCACGAACGTTCCGATTCTGCTTACCGGAGAAAGCGGGACAGGAAAAGAAATCTTCGCAAGAGCGATTCATAAAGAGAGTTCCCGTCATCAATCGTCCTTCATTGCTATTAATTGCGGAGCCATACCAAAAGAATTGTTGGCAAGTGAACTTTTTGGCTACGAGTCAGGCGCTTTTACAGGCGGAAATCCCAAAGGAAAGCCGGGAAAGTTCGAAGAAGCCGATGGCGGAACTTTATTGCTGGACGAAATTGGTGAGATGCCGCTTGATTTGCAAGTGTATCTTTTGCGTGTCTTGCAGGAAAAAGAAATAGTACGGCTTGGGTCATCCCGTCCAAGGCCGGTCGATGTCAGAATTATAGCCTCCACAAACAGAAATATGAAGGAGCTGATTCAGGAAGGGAAATTTCGGGAAGATCTTTATTACAGACTTAATGTTGTAGAGTTCAATATCCCATCCCTTAGAGAGCGCAAAGAAGATATCCCGCTCCTGATCCGGTATTATATTATCAAATATGCAAAAAAACACCATAAACCAGTTCCTACAATCGGGAACGATGTTCTTTCTTTGCTTAACGAATACAAATGGCCGGGAAATATAAGAGAATTGACTAACACGATTGAATATGCCGTGCTTTTTTGCAGTAATAATCAGATTACCCTGAACTCTTTGCCCGACTCTATACAAAAAAGCAGCCAGCGGCTCATTGATCAGCGGCTCTCACTTTCCGAGCTGGAACAGGAAGAAAGGCATAAAATCAAACAGCTGATCGAGGAAAC
The DNA here is from genome assembly GCF_047228825.1 of Siminovitchia jepli. Classification (NCBI taxonomy): domain Bacteria; kingdom Bacillati; phylum Bacillota; class Bacilli; order Caryophanales; family Bacillaceae; genus Siminovitchia; species Siminovitchia jepli. Next base: position 8,331 of record NZ_JBFEGN010000049.1, on the reverse strand, counting down.
GGGAGGGAATTTATCAGAGGTTGCCAGACGCTGCCAGATTGCCAGGACCACCCTGTACCGCAAATTAGAAAAATACCAGCTGCCAGTTACATAAAGGAAACGGTTTATCCTTAATTTTAGAAGGGATAAACCGTTTTTCACTGAAAGCTGTCAGTCATTAATGGCTGTTTGGGAAAACACAATCATCAACCATGAGTGTTGGTTCAGTCATATTTTGAATGTCTTCTGCTGTATAACCCTCTGTGACTTCAACAGTTTTAAACCTTTATCCGTTAAATCAATCACTTCCAGGTCCATCATCATTCAATTCAACCCTTTTACCTGTTAAAGGCAATGTACAGGATGTTACTATTTTGGGTTTGCCATTTTTATCTGTATTCCGTGATGAATGTACCAGGTGCATCGCTACTTTAATAAAAGCGACGGTTAAAAACCGTCGCCCTATGGATATTAGGCCTTGCCTGGCAATGGCACTTTGATCCATTCATTATAAAAAGTATCGATGTCCGGTTCAAAGTCTTTAATAACCGGATACCAGGGAGTGACAGCTTCGACCTCCAATTGAGCGGCACATCCCGGACAATAATATTCTCTTAATACTTGCCACTCCGGATCCGGCGACATCAACTTGGGGTATATTTCATTCATTTTTTCTTCGGTGTCTCGAACAAATATATTTGCATGGAGTTTCCAATTGTCTTTATAATCACAAAATTCATGTCCACAATCACACTTTACTATACGGTCGCCATTTTGTTTTTGAACGATAAATAGATGCTCTCCAATCGGCAGCAAGATTGGGTCATCCCAAGGAACTCTGTCCTGCAGGACACTCAAATAAATATCAAACCGCTCTTTGTCTTTATGGGATGACATCATTGTCTTTATTTGATAGAATTCCAGTGTTCCGTCTATCAATTCCCCTATTAATTTTTTATCGTATTTTGCCATTTTATTTCACCCCTGCCTTAAAGCGATTAATGTGCTTTCCAAGTTTAGGCATATTTAAATCTTCCTCATAAATCATCCAGTCATCAGGCAAATCCCAAAATTCCTTAAATTCATTTGTGAACTTTTCACTGAGCGCGAAGCTTTCAGCATACATATTCCTTACTTGCAATGATGCCTTTTGATCGAGTATGCTTTTCTTCTCCTTTTTTAACCATTCTTTCGTGGGCATACTTCTCTTTAAGCGTTCCTTCCGGATTTCGGTCCGTTTTTTCTCGGTTGCCTCAACATCGACTGTATACGTGCCGTTTACTTCTGTGAAGACACAGCCGAATACGTTTTCTGCATAACGCGGGAGGATGTATCTTTGATTCAAATCATCTTCCACATCTTTCGGCTTACGCTCGATTGGATCACCGAATCCCGGGCCTCCCCGCAAATAGTTCATAATGAGGTCATAATCCCCGAATTCTTCTTGGGTGGAACAAGTTTGCCTGTCACGATGGATGATTTCAGCTTCCAAATTTTCTTCATAAAGCGGATTGTCCGGATCGGTATCGCCTCCCAGCGGCAAGGGCAGCCGCTTTTCAATCCTCTCTTTTACATTAGTGTTATATGCTGTAAAACGATAGCCTGCCGAGGCCGGATATCCTCCCATTAACCCGCAATCTGTAGCCATGACACCGGCACCTGCCACGAACATGGTCCATTCTTTGGCACCCCAGCCCAAACGCAGCGATTGCCAGCCGTTGCCGCCGCGATATTTTCCTGCACCGCCTGAACCAGGCAATATTTCTCTGCCCATATAAACCAGCGGCTCAAGAAGTTCCCATATTTCCATGTCACCCATGTCACCTTCCGGGTTCCATAACGCAGCTGAATGACTGATCCCGTCATTTACAGCACTTGCCCCTACACCGCACGCAGCGGTTTCGAAGCTATTCAGGGCGGAAAGACTTCCATATTGATCAATCCCGCCGCCCATCAGCCAGTTTGAGGTGTGGCCATTTCCTGCATTTACTTCTTCCAAATAGCCGCGTCCAAAGTATGCCCGGCTCAATCCGCGCCACAGCGGTGACCAGGCAGCTACAAGCGCATGCCATGTGTTAGAGTGTGCGGATCGGATGTCATCAGGATTCAGCCATGATCCCAAAGGAGTACCAAATTTACTTGCATAATAGGCTCCATCATTGATTCGGTCGTTTGGCACAAGAGTTTGCGAGAGCATGACCCAAATTCCGCTCGTCATTGATACTGGTGTGGCGTTAAACGGATGCCACCCCCAGCGGCTTGCTCCTTCAAAATCGATTTCCAGCTTGGCATCTTTATGCACCGTAATTTCCGATGGTGAATGCATGATTGTATCGACTTGCGCGAATTTCGGTAGATCCAATCCTTTAAATTGAACATCACTAAAGGAAACCTGCCGGTATTTGCCGGGGATTAACATTGTTTTTACCTGATTGACAAAACCGCGTCGTCCATCTTCGATAATTTCCCGGATAAATTGTTTATAGGCATCCACACCTTCTTCTTGAATGACGTCCAAAACAAGATCTCTAATCATATGACAGCCGGCTACGCGTGTTTTTTCATCCAATGTCCAATATTTTACCGCTCGGACAGATCGGGTGCTTTCAAGCAGCCAGTCCCTGGATAAAACATCATTTTGGCCAATTTTCCGGCAAGTTACTTGATAACCGTCATCATAACGCTGGACGGGTCCCATCGGCATACTGCCTGGAGCAGCGGCTCCCGTATCGATAACGTGAGTGACTCCTCCGACCCAGCCAACAATTTCTCCTTCCCAAAATATTGGTACAAGTGTGTGAACATCGCATGTGTGCACGTTTCCAACGTGATTATCGTTGTTGCAGAAGATATCTTTATCGGCGATTCCCGGATTGTCCTCATAATCATTTTCAATCATAAATTTTATTGCTGCTCCCATTGTACCAACGTGGATAATAATGCCTGTGGAGGTCACAATGGAGTCAGCTTCAGGTGAATATAAACTGAAACACAATTCACCTTCCTGCTCTACAATGGGAGAAGCAGCCACTTTTTTTGCTGTTTCCCTTGCATGAACGACCCCGCCGCGAAGTTTGGAATAAATTTTTTCAAATCTGATGGGATCTGATTCTTTAAAAGGCAATGAAGTTAATCCGGCATAATGTCCCGTTTCTTTACTGATTTCTGTCATTTCCTGGCGCATTTGTTTTAATGTCTTTCCATCCCAGCCAATCGGTTTTTGTTTTTTCGGTTGAATATCCACTAACGCCTTTGCCAAGTTAAATACCTCCTTGCGATTCGATTATTTTAATTCCTTAAGGTGAAAAATCCGATTTTCATCCAAATAAGCTTCAAACCCTGTCGGAACAACCAAAGTTGTCGCTGTTGACTCAATAATGGAGAACGCTTTTATCTTATTTCCCGGCATCAGTTTTTCCATCTCGTAAATGTCAGCATATTGCCAACCATCATTCCAGTAGACCTGCCGGTTTCCCAAGAAGGCCTCCTTCGGTGGAGATTCCCCGGATAAGGGTTCAGACGGAATCTCTGGTTTCGGTACATCAACAACCCCACGAACAATAGCTCCGGTAATGGAATAACCCAGTTCCGGCGACAAGGCAGATTTAGCATATACCCGGGTGTACATCTCCTCAAATGTATTGACAAGTGTTTCAAAGTCCCCGGTATCTTTAAATTCCTTAATCGGTGCTTCGATTTCCAGGTCATTTAGCTGCCCTTGATATTGCATACGGTACAGGAGACGGAAATGAACATCGTCAGGCGAATAATCATTCTTCCTGAATTCTTCAGTCACCTTTTCCTTTAATTCGTTCCATGAATCCTGCAATTCCTTTCCAGCCTTTAATACGGCATCTTCTTCAGCATTTTCGTCAACATTTAGATCCAGTGTTTTATCATACCGATATTCAAAATCCGCCGCTCCACAGCCGAACGCCGAAAAACCGGCAGCCCATGCAGGGATCAAAATATCTTCAAAGCCCAACCCTTTCGTGTAACCCGCTGTATGTAACGGTCCTCCCCCTCCATAGGAGAAACATACATATTGCGAAGGCGAGTATCCTTTTCCCAGAATCATGGATTCCAAATAGTTGCGAAGCTGTGATTCGAGTAATTCAATCACACCCAGAGCCGCTTCTTCTACGGATAATCCAAGGGGATCTGCTATCTGTGTCTTAACCGCATGATAGGCACGTTCCCGGGATAGTTTAATAGCTCCGCCAATAAAATTATCCGGATTGATCAAGCCAATGACGACATGGCAGTCGGAAACGGTGACCGTTTCAATGCCTCCTTCAGGATTGCAAACACCGACGAGAGATCCGGCGCTATCCGGCCCCAGTGTCAGATTCCCGTAGTTCGGGTCAATGCGTACATAGCTGCCGGTACCTGCACCTGTTGTATCCATTGAAACAAGCGGCAAGGATAAAACAAGCCGGGCCATATCGGGACTGGAATTAATGGCCAAATCCCCTTGTGTAATCAGTCCGATATCAAAACTGGTCCCGCCAATATCCGAACATGCCACATTTTTAAGCCCCAGACTTTCTGCTAAATATTTGGCCCCTATCATACCCCCAATCGGACCGGAAACGCATGTCCTGGCTAATTCATTTGCTTTTATACTGATTGTCCCTCCATGGCTCGCCATGATTCTCAAATTGAAATCGGTTCCATTTTCCTTTAAAGATGTATCTATTTTTTCCAATGTTTTTCGGGAGGGCTCCGCGGCATACGCTTCGACAATCGTTGTATTTGTTCTGTGCGATTCCTTTCGAACCGGATAATAATCTACAGTGGCAAAAACCTGAATATCCTTGTTCGCCTTCTTGATTAACTCATTCGCAACATCTCTTATTTTCCGCTCATGCTGAGGATGCTTGTATGAATGGAGCAAACTGATGACAATGGCTTCCACATCTTCATCTATCAACTTTTGGATTGCCGATTCGATCTCGTGTTCATATAACGGAATGACAACATTTCCAAACATGTCAACCCTCTCTGTCACACCTACAGTCCATTTTCTCGGTACTAAAGGCTGATCAAAATGATGCGTGTTAATATGAATGCGGTCGGAATATGAATAACCTAGATATGATTGGAGTCCTCTTCCCATCCGATGGTTATCTTCCATTCCTTTATTTACAACCAATCCAACGCGCCGCCCCACCCTGGATACAAGCCGATTTAGCATGGCGGTCCCTGAATAAACTCCAGCCCGGAGATTGGGAAATTCCTCCTCCACTTCCGCTTCCCATTGTCCCAATGCATCTTTGGCCGAGTTAATAAGGCCTATGTGCTCATCCATGGGAGTGGTCTGGGCCTTTCCAACAACAAAATCCCCCTTTTCGTCAATAATGAACGTGTCTGTCATTGTGCCGCCGGCATCGATGGCCAGAATTTGTGACTTTGCCAAATGTTTGTCTCTCCTTTCATTTTTGGTTAATATTCATATTGCAAATTACATGCCAACTTATTATTTGAATCAATGTCCTTTTCCGGTCGGCAATATCAATGAGAATTTAACGTGTTAAAAAAGACGGATTGAAAAATTGTATTCGTTTGCTACAAGTGTAGCGATACGTTTCACGGTTACACCTTCAGGGCATTTTCTGCTTGCATGATAATACGGACAAGCCGGGCGCTGCGCAAGGCAAGCATTTTTAAAAAATCGAAAAAGCCCCTTCTTGATAAAGGGACCCTATCATCATCGTTTATTTTCCATGCATTAACCGGTGGTTCCAACACAACTTTCGAGTGCATCCATTTGTTGTTGGTCATTGACGGGCCCAAGGAATCCAGTCCGCTTTATGACTGCGAATAATACAGAACATCGAATCAGTCAGCGACCGCTAAATTGGTTAAACCACTCTCTTGCCCGTCCGAGAGGCTTTGTTCTTGTATAGGCTAACCGCAATGCATTTGTATTATCGATAATTCCGTTTCCATAATAAATGGAAAGGCCGTCCAACCCAACTTTTTGCGTCGTTTGTGTGATGATCTCCACGACTTCCGTATTCGTCAAATCCGGGTTAACAGAGCGGATTAATCCAGCCAAAGCGCTGACATGGGGAGCGGCCATGGATGTACCGGTAAGGCTTGCATACTGTCCGTCGGTAAAAGTGCTGGGAATATAAACCCCGGGCGCCGCAATATCAATATGATCCCCGTAGTTTGAAAACGGGGCCCGTTTGCCTTTCCAGTCCACTGCAGCCACACTGATCACCCCAGGCAAGGCTGCAGGAAAACTCGGCTGGTTTGTGTTATCATTCCCAGCCGCCGCGACAACAACGATGTCTTTATCGAGCGCATAGCGTATGGCATCTTCTAAAACTAAGGAGGATTGATAATTCCCAAGGCTTAAGTTGATGACGTCAGCACCGTGATCAGCCGCCCAGCGAATGCCCTCCGCTACATCCAAAGATCCGCCAATCCCTTCTGCGTTCATCACTTTTACCGGCATAATCGGATTATACCAGGTAATCCCGGCTACACCCTCGCCGTTATTCGTCACAGCAGCGATGATCCCGGCCACATGGGTACCGTGCCCGTTATCATCGTCAGGATGACTATTTTTGGCAAGAACATTATAACCCTTTGCCAGCCGGCCGGAAAGATCGGGATGATTCAGATCAGCACCTGTGTCAACTACCGCAATCTTTACATCTTTAGAGCCCCGTGTAACGCTCCATCCCTTTTCCGTACCGATCGCCGGCAAATTCCATTGATAGTTTTGGTAAAGCGTATCGTTTACTTCGTTTTGCAAGAAAATATAATGTGGTTCTGCGAACATAACTTGATCGTTTTGGTTAAAATATTGTATTAGCTCAGCCGTCGTTTGGCTGTTTGATTGAAAAATATAAACGGAATCAAGCCTTTTTTTAAGTTCCCCATCCATTTCGCGGAGCATTTTATTTATTTCCTTTTTACTTGGATAGTCCTTAAAATTGACTACGACTTCCTTGTCGTAGTAATGGCTTTTATCCTGCTCATTATGATGGATCATCTTGATAGTGGGGCTGTTATTCAATTGCTTTTTTATGTCGTTATTTAGTTGCAGCATGTCTATTTTTTGGAAATGAGAATTTTCTTGCTGTAAATTCCTGACTTGTAAATCTCTGACACTCCGTTCTTCATTGGAGTGAATGGGCGCCTCACCCGCTTGCCTGTTAAGATTCATCCCCGCAAAAGCTGCAATCCCCAAAATAAAGAACAAAGTGATGATGATAAAGGACTTTCTTCGCATGGCTGCACCTCATGTTGTGAAAAATTGATCTTGAAGCAAACGATCCCTGGTTATTGTTTATGCTTTCCAAAATAAAATATTTTATGATGAACAGCTTCAACATCATTAAGAGGAGACGAAAAAACCATCAACTCTTTTCAATAGATAAATAGTAAATATGCCGCGATTAGCCAGAATGGCTCCCAAAAGTCCAATCTTCCAAAAGGTCTATATATAGAGTCTTGCATTTTTTTGAAAACGATATTCAAACCAATTCAATTTATCAGAGAAACCTCGTCTCCTACTCGAATGTCACCAGTTTTTATGACAGACGCATAAACGCCAAAATGATTATTTCTTTCATTTACAACTGTTTTTAATAAATCGGGATCCCGCTCTCCATTATCGGGATTAACAGTGATGATCATGCATCTTTCACAATGTCTTTTTAGTTGTATTTTAACCTGCTTCCCTATTTTGATTCTTTCGCCGAACCAAGCCTCTTCCATGAAAGGGATTTTTTCTTTTAAGGAGATAAGTAGATTGGGGCGAAAACGCCGATAATTCACTGACTTTCCCCAAATTTCTTTTAGTTTTTCTACAGAGGCATCCGTTACAAGTTGAATATGTTCTTCTTCAATGGCCCCTAAAGGCACATGTGTAGGTGTATAGGCAATGGGAGAGATTTTCCTGTTCGATCTGCTTTCAATATCCTTTATGAGTTCTTCATCTCCCCAATGGACGACTTTTCCCGCGGGTGTTATTATTTCTACCTCGGGATATTCCTCCATTGACTCTACACCTGCAAACCTTGCTTTATATCGGGCCATTTCCGGGAATTGTGTAATGGTCAAAAATTTTCCCGGTCTTTTTTCATCTAAAAAAGCGTGGCTGCGATCCCCATATAATCCGTAATTCATTACTTTTGTATTTTGGACACTTTCTCCGTGAAAAGACTTGACAGGATGTCGGACAATTTCCTTGATATGGCCGATTAGCATTTAGCGTCCTCCTTTTTGGTTACGTTACATAGATGATATTAGTTCCCCTGAAACCTCTCCCCATTGAAATGGGGAGGTTCCGTAACCATAAAGGGTCACGGTTCCATTGCGACAAATCGCAAT
>NZ_JBFEGN010000048.1:0-30558 GCF_047228825.1 Siminovitchia jepli | reverse complement strand
CCATGGCATGGAGTACAAATTATCGGATATCCTCTAAACAAAAAAGGACCGGGCCGCTTTTTGCCCGGTTTTTCTTATTTTCTTGAAAAAAACCTCTTTTTACGCTATATTCATTATGGAAAAAAATAATTGGAGGACCGTTTATGTCAAATAGATTCGCGGTAATATTGGCTGCGGGGCAAGGAACAAGGATGAAATCCAATCTTTATAAGGTACTCCATCCAGTTTGTGGAAAACCAATGGTTGAACATGTTGTCGACAATATATCCAAGCTTCAGGTTAACGAGATTGTCACAGTAGTAGGATTCGGAGCGGAAATCGTCAGGCAGCATTTGGGTGGAAAAAGCAGTTTCGTCATTCAGGAAGAGCAGCTTGGCACAGCCCATGCAGTTATGCAGGCCAAAGAAGCCTTGGGAGATCAAAAAGGGACAACCCTCGTCATTTGCGGGGATACTCCGCTTATTACATCCGAGACGATGTCGGCGTTGATTAAGCAGCATGAAGAAACAGGCGCCAAAGCAACCATTTTAACGGCTATTGCAGAAAATCCAAACGGCTACGGGCGGATTATCCGCAATTCGGACGGCGCGGTCGAACGGATTATCGAACATAAAGACGCGAATGAAGAAGAGCTTTGCATTCATGAGATTAATGCCGGGACATACTGCTTCGACAATGAAACTTTGTTTGAGGCGCTTGAAAATGTGACCAATGAAAATACCCAAGGTGAATATTATCTTCCGGACGTCATTGCGATATTAACGGCGAAAAATGAACTGGTCACCGCTTTCCAAACGGATGATTTCGAGGAAACCCTTGGAGTAAATGACCGTGTGGCTCTTTCAGAAGCAGAGCGGATCATGAGGAAACGCATTAACGAGGGACATATGCGAAACGGAGTTACATTGATTGATCCGGCCAATACTTATATTGATCAAGACGTGATGATCGGCCAAGATACGGTTATTTTCCCTGGATCATGCATTTCTGGAAAGACAATGATAGGGGAAGGCTGCGAGATCGGTCCGAATACCGAAATTAGCAATTGTGAAATATCTCACAATACAAAGATATGCCAATCTGCTGTTTACGACAGTGTGATCGGCGCGAACGTAAAAATTGGTCCATTTGCACATATCCGGCCCGAAACGACCATTGATGATGAGGCAAAAATAGGCAATTTTGTGGAGATTAAAAAATCAAAATTCGGAAAAGGCAGCAAAGCATCGCACTTGAGTTATATCGGGGATGCCGACATCGGAAAGGATGTCAACATTGGCTGTGGATCCATTACGGTTAATTATGACGGCCAAAACAAACATTTGACGAAGATTGAAGACAGTGTGTTTGTTGGCTGCAATTCCAATCTAGTAGCTCCGGTAACGATTCAAAAGGGCTCGTATATTGCTGCGGGTTCAACCATTACGGATGATGTTCCAAAGGATGCTTTGGCGATTGCGCGGGCCCGGCAAGTGAATAAAGAAAATTATGCCAAAAAATTAAATTCGACAAATTAATGGAGGCTCCTCATGTCTAATGAATATCTTGACTCGACTTTAAAAATTTTTTCGTTAAACGCAAACCGCATTCTTTCCGAGGAAATCGCCAAAGCAATCGGGGTAGAGCTTGGCAAATGTACTGTCAGCCAATTCAGTGACGGAGAAATCTCAATCAATATTGAAGAAAGTATCCGCGGCTGCGATGTATACGTCATCCAGTCCACAAACGATCCGGTGAACAAACATTTGATGGAATTGCTGATCATGACAGATGCATTAAAGCGTGCTTCGGCCAAAACCATCAACCTTGTCATGCCTTATTACGGGTATGCCCGCCAAGACCGCAAAGCGCGGGCCCGTGAGCCGATCACGGCAAAACTTGTCGCAAACTTGATCGAAACGGCCGGTGCCACCAGGGTAATTACTCTTGACCTTCACGCCCCGCAAATTCAAGGCTTTTTCGATATTCCAATCGACCACTTAATGGGTGTTCCGATTTTGGCCGATTATTTTAAAAGCAAACATAATTTGGTGGACGACGGACTCGTTATCGTTTCCCCGGATCATGGAGGCGTAACGCGGGCAAGAAGATTGGCTGACCGCCTGAAAGCGCCGATCGCCATTATCGATAAACGCCGCCCCCGTCCCAACGTGGCGGAAGTCATGAATATTGTCGGTAATGTAGAAGGAAAAACCGCGATTTTGATTGACGACATCATTGATACCGCCGGGACGATTACATTGGCAGTCAATGCATTGGTGGAAGCAGGCGCCAAGGAAGTTTACGCTTGCTGTACACATCCGGTTTTATCCGGGCCGGCGATTGAGAGGATTCAAAATTCCAGTCTGAAAGAACTCGTTGTGACCAACACGATTCCCCTTCCGGTAGAAAAGAAAATCGACAAAATCAAGGAGCTGTCCGTTGCACCTTTGATTGCTGAAGCCATTGTCCGCGTTCATGAAAACAAGTCTGTCAGCACATTGTTTGATTGATCGTAAAAAAATACAAAAATAGAGGTTTAAGACTTTGTATGATAAGGTATAGATAAGGATAGTGAACTTTTCATTATTACTTTTTGCAGGGGAAGGTGCATATGGTTAACGTATTGAAGGCAAAAGAAAGGTCAAGCAAACGCCGTTCCCGGCTCAGGGAGCTGCGTGAGCAGGGAGGCATTCCGGCTGTCGTGTATGGTTATAGGATTGAGAATACGCCGATCGTAATCGATATGGGCGATTTCATGAGAACGATGCGCGAAGTTGGCCGGAACGGGGTGATCAATCTTGAGTTGGAAGGTAAAAAACTCAATGTGATCCTGCATGAATATCAAGAGGATCCAATCAGGAAAGAAGTGGTCCATGCCGACTTTTTGGCCGTTGATATGTCACAGGAGATTGAAGCGAGCGTCCGCGTAGAATTGTCGGAAGATGCAGAAGGCGTCAGGGACGGAGGCGTTCTCCAGCAAATTATGCACGAGATGGCCGTTACGGCAAAACCGGATGAAATTCCGGAAGTAATCCAGGTCGATATTTCCCATCTCGGTGTCGGAGAAACGATTTCTGTCGGCGAAATTCGCGGAAATTACTCCATTACCATCAATCATGAAGATGCCGAACCGATTGCAACAATATTGGCACCTAGAACTGAAGAAGAAAATGCGGAAGAAGCAGGAGAAACTGCCGCGTCTCCTGAAACGGAAGATACAACCGGCACACAAGAATAAAAATGGATTCAAAAGGGCGCAGCCAACACGGTTGCGCTTTTTCCCCGCTTGTTCAACAGGTTTGGGAAAAGAGCGATTGGGGGTGGGGCAGTGAAATTAATGGTCGGTTTGGGAAACCCTGGTTTGCGGTATGAAAAAACGAGACACAATATCGGGTTTGAAGTGATAGATGAACTGGCGAAAAGATTTGGCGCCAGCTTACACTCATCCAAATTTAACGGCTTGTACGCGACGATACATCAAGATGGCGAAAAAACCTTATTGGTAAAGCCGCTCACCTATATGAACCTTTCAGGTGAATGTATCAGGCCCATGATGGATTACTATCGGATTCCGGCAGAAAATCTCCTGGTTATATATGATGACCTGGATTTGCCTGTTGGAAAAATCAGACTTCGCCAAAAAGGTTCTGCAGGTGGACATAACGGGATGAAATCAACGATTCAACATCTTGGAACGACCGAATTTAACCGTATTCGGGTCGGAATTGACCGCCCGCCGGAAGGGATGTCCGTTCCTGATTATGTACTGGGGAAATTCCCGGAAGAGGAATGGGCTGTGATGCAATCCGTGATTCAAACGTGTGCAGATGCCTGCGAAGAATGGCTGAAAAAGCCATTTCCGGAAGTCATGAACTGTTTTAACTCCAATGGATGAATAAGTACAGGCCTCGGCGTTTATACTATAAAGTACATTTACAAAGCCGAGGAGAGAATTTTATGCCTATTTCTTATTTTTGTCGTCACTGTTCGGCGAAATTAGGTACAATAGAAGATGTTTCAGTTCATTCCGATCAATTGGGATTGCATAAATTAACGGAAGAAGAAAGACAAGAAATGGTGATATATAAACCGGATGGAGATATTCATATTAAAGCCATTTGCGAGGACTGCCATGAGGCGCTGTCCCGCAACCCCGACCTGCACCAATATGATTATCTGATCCATTAGATCGTACAATGAGGGTGGCTGATTTTGCCCCCATTTCTTGAAAAGAGGAGAAAGACATGCATGGTCTACGAGATATAATATTACAGCAGAGCGAGCTGCAATCTGTCGTTACTGGAATAAGGGAAGGCTTGCGTGAACAGCTTGTTGCGGGTTTATCGGGCTCGGTAAGATCACTTTTTACGGCAGCGATAGCGGAACATGCAAACAAGTCCGTCATCATTGTCACCCATAATTTGCTGCAGGCGCAAAAGCTTTACGAGGATCTTTCCCAATTAATAGATGAAGATCGGTTATTTCTTTACCCTGCAAATGAGCTGATTGCTTCCGAGCTGGGCGTAGCCAGCCCGGAGCTGAGGGCTCAACGGATCGAGGCGCTGAATTATATGGTGTCTGGACAACAGGGTGTTTTTGTCGTTCCAATGGCAGGGTTGAAAAAAGTGCTCCCTCCGCCAAGTTTATGGAAAAACTGGCAGATGCATTTTAAAGAAGGATCTGAATTAAACCTGGAGGACATTTTGGAACGGTTGGTCCAAATGGGGTATAACCGGACTGAAATGGTAAGCGCTCCCGGGGAATTCAGCCTGCGCGGAGGAATATTGGACATTTATCCTTTGACGGAAGCTGATCCGATTCGCATCGAATTGTTTGATATAGAAATAGATTCCATTCGGACTTTTTCGGTCGATGACCAGCGTTCAAAAGAAAAATTGACTGGAGTAACGATCGGTCCTGCAACCGAGTCACCTGTCGAACCCAAGCATCTGTTTCAAGCTGCAGACCGTCTGGAAGAGAGCTTATCCCGATCATTGGAAAAATTAAAAAAGGATGCCGTAAAGGAATTGCTTGTTCAACATGTGAAGGCCGACATTGAATTGCTGCGAAACGGCCAAAAGCCTGAACAATTTTTTAAATACCTCCAACTTGCCTATGAACCAGGAGCAAGTTTATTAGACTATGTTTCTTATAATGGCCTGATTGTTTTTGATGAATTAAGCCGAATCCAGGAAATGAACGAACGTCTCGAACATGAAGAGACTGAATGGTTTACGGCCCTTCTTGAACACGGGGAGATTCCCCATGACATTGCCATCGCCCATTCGTTGAATAAATTGCTTGCGGAAACAGATCTTCCGCGTGTTTATTTGTCATTGTTTTTAAAGCATATTCCAAATACAAATCCTCAAAACATTGCAAATGTTTCGTGCAAGCTCATGCAAAACTTTCATGGACAGATGCACTTGCTTGTTTCCGAAGTGGAACGTTGGAGAAAAAACAACATGAATGTACTGTTTTTGGCACCGGACCGGGAACGCAGCGTAAAATTGGAGTCGGTATTGCAGGATTATGGAGTCGAAGCCCAAGTCGCGGGTAATCCAGAAAGCTTTTCCGGCATTCAGATCATCGAAGGGACGCTGAATACGGGCTTTGAACTTCCTGCCCTGAAACTTGCTGTGGTGACAGAACAGGAAATATTCAATAAAAAGACACGAAAAGCCCGGCGCAGGCAAAAGCTTTCCAACGCCGAACGGATCAAGAGCTATTCAGAGCTGAACCCTGGTGATTATGTCGTACATGTAAATCACGGGATCGGCAAGTACGTGGGGATCGAAACATTGTTGATCAACGGGGTGCATAAAGATTATTTGCACATCACTTACAAAGGCAATGACAACCTGTACGTTCCGGTCGACCAAATCGACTTGGTGCAAAAATACGTTTCAGCTGAAGGCAAAGAACCAAAAATGTACAAGCTGGGCGGCAGTGATTGGAAGAGGGTCAAGAAAAAAGTAGAATCATCCGTTAAGGATATAGCGGACGATCTAATCAAATTGTACGCCGAGCGTGAAGCGGCGAAAGGGTATGCATTTTCTCCCGACAGCGATATGCAGCGGGAGTTTGAGATGTCTTTTCCTTATCAGGAGACGGAAGACCAGCTTCGTTCGATTGCTGAAATTAAACGCGACATGGAGCGGGAACGCCCGATGGACCGCCTGTTGTGCGGGGATGTCGGCTACGGAAAAACAGAGGTGGCCATCCGGGCTGCATTTAAAGCCATTATGGACGGCAAACAGGTAGCTTTCCTCGTTCCCACAACCATTTTGGCCCAGCAGCACTATGAGACGATTAAGGAACGATTTAATGGCTATCCGATCAATATTGGCATCATGAGCCGTTTCCGTACAAAAAAGCAGCTTTCCGAAACGGTGAAAGGATTAAAGAATGGTACGGTTGACCTTGTCATCGGCACCCACAGGCTATTATCCAAAGATGTACAATTTGCCGACCTGGGCCTTCTGATCGTGGATGAGGAGCAGCGCTTTGGCGTAACACATAAAGAAAAAATAAAAAAGCTAAAAACAAATGTGGATGTATTGACGTTAACCGCGACCCCCATTCCCCGGACATTGCATATGTCGATGCTTGGGGTTCGCGATTTGTCCGTCATTGAAACGCCGCCGGAAAACCGTTTTCCGGTCCAAACGTATGTAATGGAGTATAATGGCGTTTTTGTCAAAGAAGCGATTGAACGGGAGCTGGCACGCGGCGGACAAGTTTATTATCTTTATAATCGGGTTGAAGATATTGAAAGAAAAACGGAGGAAATTTCCCTGCTTGTTCCGGATGCACGCGTTGCCTACGCACATGGCCAAATGGCGGAAACGGAACTTGAAGCTGTCATATTGAGTTTTCTTGACGGTGAATTTGATGTGCTTGTGACGACGACCATCATAGAGACAGGGGTCGATATCCCGAGTGTAAATACATTGATTGTTCACGATGCCGATCGGATGGGCCTGTCCCAGCTTTATCAGTTGAGGGGACGTGTCGGCCGATCAAACCGGGTGGCGTATGCATACTTTACTTATCGAAAAGACAAGGTACTTACAGAAGCGGCGGAAAAAAGACTGCAGGCCATTAAGGAGTTTACCGAGCTTGGATCGGGCTTTAAAATCGCCATGAGAGACTTGTCCATCCGGGGTGCGGGAAATCTGCTCGGGGCCCAGCAGCATGGCTTTATTGATTCCGTCGGCTTTGACCTGTACTCGCAAATGCTGAAAGAAGCAATTGAAGAGCGAAAAGGCACATTAACAGAGAATACTCCGCCTCCATTTGAAGTGGAACTTGAATTGGATGCTTATATCCCGGATAAGTATATTGCCGATGGGCAGCAAAAAATAGAAATGTATAAGCGGTTTAGAAACATTGAGACAATGGAAGAACTTGAAGAGCTGCGCGAGGAAATGATTGACCGCTTCGGTGAATACCCCAATCAGGTGGAATTTCTGTATAAAGTTGCTGAATTGAAAGTGTATGCCCGGAAAATCAAACTGGAATCCATTAAACAGTCCAAAACGGAAGTGGCCATTTACTTTTCGGAAGAAGGAACAGGTGAAGTGGATGGCAGGCGCGTTCTCCAGGTAACGACCAAATATGGAAGAAATATTGGTCTCGGCATGGAAGGACCCCGCCTTAAAATCACGATCCAAACGGCCCGGATGGAAACGGAAGAATGGTTTGCCGCCGCCCTTGAAATGGTTAAGGAACTGGCGGAAGCGAAAAAAGTTCCCCAGCCCCGATGAAATAGCCTCTCCAAAGGATGATGGATATGAAATTTGATCCAAAAAATGCACATTTTTTGCATAAAACCTTTCATTTGAAAGATACTATTTTCAATCACATATGGAAATGAATTGAAAAATTGTTTTGTGGGAACCTATGTAAAACCGCATTTACTCATTTAAGTGATTCCGGAAAATCATCTGATGAAAGAGAGGCAACCATGATGAAGGCAACAGGTATTGTTCGTCGTATTGATGATTTGGGAAGAGTAGTCATACCGAAAGAAATACGCAGAACACTGCGTATCAGGGAAGGTGATCCCCTGGAAATATTTGTGGATCGCGAAGGTGAAGTGATTTTAAAAAAATATTCACCGATTAACGAATTGGGCGATTTTGCAAAAGAATACGGGGAAGCTTTATTTGACAGCCTGGGAAGCCCCGTCCTCATTTGTGACAGGGATGCAGTCATTGCTGTCGCCGGCGGGCCGAAAAAAGAATATATGAATAAAAATAATAGTGATATGATTGAAGAGGCCATGGCAAACCGCTCGGCCAAACTGGAAACGAATCCGGGCCCCATTTCATTTGTCGAGGGCTATGAAGAAGAGCTTGCCTCTTATACGATCGCCCCTATTATAGCGGGCGGCGACCCGATTGGTGCTGTCGTCATTTTTTCAAAAGACAAAGTGATTGGGGAAATTGAACAAAAATCAGCCGAAACGGCGGCCAGCTTTTTGGCCCGGCAAATGGAATCGTGATTTTATTTATTTGGATGTATCGGGCTTGGCGAATGCCAAGCCCTTTCCTTATGGGTAACAAGCTATAAGTTATTTTAGATTTAACATGTTGAACAAAGGCATCTGTTGTCTGGCTCCGACGGACAGGACGTCCTATTGCCGCCGGCGCCACAAGACGTGGCGGCCTAAGGCGCCAGCGCCTGGCCCCTCGAGGTCATAAGTCCAAACACTGCCTCCTGCGCGTTTCGCCTTATTTGCCCGTGCCGAGCAAGGCGCTTGCGCTTTTCTTTATGTTATAATAAACGGAGATTTTTGTAGAAAGGCGAAGGAGATGCCGGAAGAAACGAAATCATTTATGAAAGGCGCTTTTATACTGGCGGCGGCCGCGCTGTTTATTAAAGTTTTGAGTGCCGTGTACCGCGTACCTTTTCAAAATATCGTGGGTGACACGGGTTTTTATATTTATCAGCAAGTATATCCGTTTTACGGCATTGCTTATGTGCTTGCTTCCACCGGTTTTCCGGTCGTTATCTCAAGGGTAGTAGCTGCGAAAGATCATCAAAATGAAAAGAGTGTCAAAAGTAAACTTCAAGCTGCATTCATCGTTTTGCTGTTTGTGGGGCTCGGCTTGTTCTCATTTTTTTTCTTCGGAGGAGACTTCATTGCCCGCCGGATGGGCGATCCTTTTCTTGGACCGGTTATCAGGGTAATCGCTTTTCCCTTTCTCCTGCTTCCCTTTCTGTCTGTGTGGCGGGGAGTATTCCAGGGAAATGGCAATATGCTGCCGACGGCTTTAAGCCAAGTGACAGAGCAAGTTATCCGGATTGGGGCCATTTTACTCCTATCCTTTCTTCTGGTAAAAAAGGGGCATTCCCTTTATGAAGTTGGCCGCGGTGCATGGGCCGGCGCTGTTGCCGGAAGTGTCGCAGGCACTGTATTGCTCGCTGTATTTGCAGGCAGAAACAAAAAAATCTACATGGGTGCAAGCAGCCTTTCCTTTCACGATCTTGTTGCGGCGGGAAAATGGGTGCTTGTGCACGGTACGGCGATTTGCTTTAGCGGGCTTTTGCTCATTTTATTTCAACTCGTTGATTCGTTGACTGTTTTTTCACTTTTGGTCCATTCCGGTCTAGAGAGCGGAGATGCAAAAGTGTTAAAAGGCATTTTTGACCGCGGCCAGCCGCTTATACAACTTGGAACGACTGTCGCTGGGTCGATATCGTTAGCGCTTGTTCCCGCCATGACCGCCGCCTGGTCACAAGGAAATAGGGAACTTCTCCAACACAAGACAGATTCAGCCGTAAAGCTGAGTGCGGTGGCAGGAGCCGGAGCGGCAATCGGGTTGATGAACATTATAGTGCCGACCAACACGATGCTTTTTAAAAATCAGGATGGATCACTGGAACTTGCTTTTCTTGCCGCCTCCATTTTCCTTGCTTCCATGGTCATTACTTTTTCGGGAATTTTTCAAGGCATGGGAGCGGCGCTCATCCCGGCAAAATATTTATTCGTCGGGATTGCGTGCAAATATGCATTAAACATGGGGCTTGTATCACAATATGGAACACTTGGCGCTGCTGTGGCGACCAATGTGGGGATTGGCTTCATATTCTTTTTGCTGTTAAAAGAGTTGAAAAAACGGATTTCCGTACATGCGGTCTTGTTAAGAGCGCTGCCCCGATTGCTGATTGCCTGCACCGCCATGACCGCTGTGCTCCAGGCATGGTTGTTTCTTTTTCATTTTGCGGGGCTTGAAGGGAGATTTTGGAGCGCTGTATCGGCACTTGCCGGAGTGGCCATCGGGGGACTGGCCTATATGGCGGTTTTGGTGTACTGCAACCTGTTTGACCGTGAGGAATTAAAACATGTTCCGCTCTATATGAAGATTTGGGGCAAAGCAGAAAGAAGGAGAAGGAAATGAGCGAAATACTGATCATTGGATTGGGGGCGGGCGGGCTTGACCAGCTCCCGCTTGGCGTATACAAAAAGCTGAAAGAAACGGACCGGCTTTTCGCGAGAACGAAGGAACATCCCGTTGTTGCCGAATTGGAAGCGGAAGGGATTGTTTTTCAAGCTTTTGATGATATATATGAAAAACATGACACGTTTGAGGCGGTATATGCGCAAATCACGGAAAAGCTGCTGGGGGAAGCCCGGAAAGAAGGCCTTGTGTACGCCGTGCCGGGGCATCCGCTTGTGGCCGAACAGACCGTTCAAATGCTGCTTCAGAGCGGTCCGCAGCAGGGGATTCAAATAACGACCGGAGGCGGGCAAAGCTTTTTGGACAGCCTTTTTTCCGCTGTTCAAATCGACCCGGTGGAAGGGTTCCAATTGCTTGATGCGACGATGCTTCGCCGGGATGAGATTCAAATCAGCCACCATGTCATCATCGCCCAGGTGTACGATTCGTTCGTTGCTTCCGACGTTAAATTGACGCTGATGGAAAAATATCCTGATGATCATGAAGTGACGATGGTCACGGCGGCCGGCGGCAGCCGGGAAAAGATCAAAAAGATTCCCCTTTTTGAATTGGACAGGGAGGCAGCCCTTGACAACTTGACGAGTCTTTATGTTCCTCCGATCACATCACGGGAAGAAACATTCAAAGAATTCTCTTCTTTAAGGGAGATTATTGCCGAGCTCCGGGGACCAAACGGCTGTCCTTGGGACAAAAAGCAGACAAACCGGTCTCTAAAAAAATATTTGATTGAAGAAGCTTATGAACTGCTCGATGCCATCGACCGCGATGATATCGATGACATGATCGAAGAACTGGGCGACGTGCTGCTCCAAGTGATGCTGCATGCCCAAATAGGTGAAGATGACGGAATGTTTTCCATCGAGGATGTCATTGAAAGTATTTGCAAAAAAATGATCCGCCGCCATCCCCATGTGTTCGGAAATGTCCACGCAGAAACGGCGGAAGATGTTGTCGCCAACTGGGACGATATAAAAGCTGCCGAAAAAAACGGCCGGGATGAAGCGTCTTCCTTGCTCGATAAAACGGAAAAGGGATTTCCTGCTTTGCTTCGCGCTTATAAATATCAAAAACTGGCGGCAAAAGCCGGTTTTGACTGGGAATTCGCCGAAGATGCATTAAAAAAAGTAAAGGAAGAGTTGCAGGAATTTGAGGAAGAGTTGGCGAAAGAAAACAAAGACGCCCAGCTTGATGAAATGGGAGATGTGCTTTTTGCGGTTGTCAATGCGGCAAGGCTGGCCGGCATCCATCCGGAAGAAGCACTCCAGTACGCCAACGAAAAGTTTTACCGCCGGTTTTCCTATGTAGAGTCCAAAGTAAAAGAGAGCGGGCGCCCATATGATGATTTTACACTCGAACAGTTTGACCGCTTTTGGAATGAAGCAAAAAAACAAGGCAGGTGAACGATATGACAGAGATGCGTCTGGATAAATTTCTTAAAGTTTCCCGACTCATAAAAAGGCGGCCGCTGGCGAAAGAAATGGCCGATAAAGGACGGATCCACATCAATGGCCAGCAGGCAAAAGCAAGCTCAAGCGTAAAGGCGGGTGATAAGCTTATCATTCGTTTCGGCCAAAAGCTTGTAACCGTCAAAGTGGAAGAGTTGAAGGATTCGACGAAAAAAGAAGATGCCGCCGGCATGTATACATTGATAAAAGAAGAGCGGCTGGAAGATTCGTAACCTGAAAAGCAGCAGGAAGGCTTGTTCTATTTCGTCCCTCCGATACATACATTTATCATAAACGGCATGAAAAAGAGGGGATTATAGATGAGCCAATATTATGAATCAACGCAAACCGGAACGAAGCAGGCACCAGATCATGATTTGATTATGCGCGGCCGCAGATTGATTGATATAACGGGTGTCAAACAAGTCGAAAGCTTTGACAATGAGGAGTTTTTGCTGGAAACCGTCATGGGATTTCTGGCCATTCGGGGCCAAAACCTGCAAATGAAAAATCTTGATGTTGGGAAAGGAATCGTATCCATTAAGGGCAAAGTTTATGACATCGTATATCTTGATGATCATGACGGAGGAAAAGCTAAAGGGTTCTTTGGCAAGTTATTCAAATGAGTTTATCCGTCCAATTCCAAACATTGCTTGCCATGATTGCCATGGGAAGCTTATTTGGAGCTATGCTTGATACGTATCAGCGCTTTTTAAAACGCGGAAACCGCAAACGATGGATCGTGTTTATCAACGATCTGCTCTTTTGGTTCATTCAAGGTGTCCTTATTTTTTACGTCCTTTTTTTGGTTAATTCCGGAGAACTGAGGTTTTACTTATTCCTCGCCCTTTTGCTCGGGTTTTCCGCTTACCAGGCTTTGTTCAGGCAAGGGTATGTCCGTTTGTTGGAATGGATCATTCGCATTGTCAAAGAAACCATTAAAATCATAAAAAAACTCATCCATCTCCTCATCTATCAACCGGTCATGGGACTGTTTTTACTGATCAAATCGATCATGATCTATCTATTTACTGTTGGATTGGCGCTTGTAAAAATCGTCTGGAAAGTGTTAAAATGGTTGGTAATGATTGTCTTTTGGCCAATATTATGGATTGCAAAAACCATTATTCCAAAAAAAGTGCAAAAGTTTGTCGTGAAAATGGGAAACTCTCTGGAAGGGTTTTATAAAAACGCGAAGAATAAAATGAGTAAAGTCATGCAATTTTTCGGTAGAAAGAGATAGGAGGCGACAGGATGGGGATCAAGCAAAGGCAGGGTATTACTTCTCTTGAAAACAGTTATACAAAACAACAGGAGGTTGCGGTCCGTGCGGCAGCCAGAAGAAAAAAGCTAACGTTTCGGCGTCTTACCGCATTCTTTGTCACGGCCATCGCAGTCAGCGCCTTATTGATTTCTACGCTGGTATCACGGGAAGCCAGTTTAAAGGCAAAAAAAATGGAAAAGGTACAAATGGAAGAAAAATTGGCCAAGCTGGAAAAAGAGCAGCTCATGCTTGAAAATGAAATTGTCAAATTGAATGATGACGAATATATTGCCAAGCTCGCCAGAAGCGAGTACTTTCTTTCCGACAAAGGTGAAATCATCTTTAATATTCCGAATTCCGAAAAGAAAGAAAAGGAGAAAAAGAGCTCATATTGACACTTTTTTTTGCAGTTAGCTATAATATAAAGTAAGCTTTATTTTTTTTATACACTTTAAGGAGGAAAAATTTTTTTATGTCGATCGAAGTAGGCAGCAAGTTACGAGGTAAGGTAACAGGCATTACTCATTTTGGGGCTTTTGTGGAGTTGCCCGAAGGCTCAACAGGACTTGTCCATATAAGTGAAGTAGCCGATAATTATGTGAAGGACATTAATGAGCACTTAAAAGTCGGTGATGAAGTACTTGTCAAGGTCTTAAATGTTGAGAAGGATGGTAAGATTGGACTGTCTATCCGCAAAGCGAAGGACCAGCCCCAGTCACAATCTCACTCCGGTCAGCGTCCACGTCAAGGCAGGACGAACGATTTTCGTTCCAAAGAAAGCTTTGAACAAAAAATGAACCGCTTCTTGAAAGAAAGTGAAGATCGTTTATCATCGTTAAAACGCCATACTGAGTCAAAGCGGGGCGGCCGCGGCTCAAGGCGGGGCTAACTTGCTGTCACTTTTTATATAGCAGGTACGTTTAAAACGGGAGAATCTTTTTGATCCTCCCGTTTTTTTATTGTTCAAATAAGCCTGAATTTTCCCTTCCCAACTCATTTCGACTCCGCTTTATCCCACTCGGCAAAGGTTGTCCTCCTTCGTGTTCTTTATCAGCAAAGGTACAACATATTTTGGCGGAACAAGTAACCGTCTTATTGGAATTTGATGGGAAAACCAGCCGCAATCCCCTGCTGCAAGCAGACCGAAGGGCACTTTTAGTACGACATCTATTTGTATCTGAAAGAGTCGAACGATTCTGTCTTTGTTGCCCATAAAAATGACAAACTTTTAAATCTCCCCACTTTATAATGGGCATCAATATTTGGAAACGGAGGAGATGAAAATGGGTAAGGGAGACCACACGCTGATCGGAATCGTTGGAAATATGGAATTGGAGAAAACGGACTTTTATCTTTTTAAGGGTCTAAGAAATGTTCGGAAAAAGTTGGAGTGCGTTTTTTTGGATAAAGGGATTGCTATGGTGCTTGTCGGGTTTTTGCTTGGACGAGCCCTGATTTTTTCGCAGCTCAGCCCGTTTGCTCTCCCATTTTTCGCCTGTGCATATATGCTAAGAAGGCGAAAATCACCGCTTGTCCTGTTGGGATTGATGGCCGGAGCTCTGACGATATCCATCAGCAATGTGATCTTTATTTTTACAGCGAGCATTTTATTTTTAATGTCGTTCAGGATAATGGAAAAAATCCACGAAGTGCCAATAAAGGTTATTCCTTATTATGTGTTCTTTATTTCCTTCCTGGTAAAATGTTCGTTTACATATGTACAGAACGGGAAAATCGTGGAAAATTACGATCTCATGATGGCTTGTGTGGAAGCAGGATTAGCCTTTGTGCTCGTTTTTATTTTCATGCAGGGCCTTCCATTTTTAACAACGCTCAAAAAGACGAAGGCTTTAAAAACGGAAGAAGTGATCAGCCTGATCATTATGCTTGCTTCTGTCATGACTGGAACGATTGGCTGGACGATTTATGACCTGTCGATTGAACATATTATGTCGCGTTACCTTGTCGTCGTTTTTGCCTTTACCGCCGGGGCAGCGGTAGGATCGACCGTGGGTGTTGTAACAGGGTTGATTTTCAGCCTGGCGGACATGTCCAGCTTTTATCAAATGAGCTTGCTTGCTTTTGCCGGTTTGCTCGGCGGCCTTTTAAAGGAAGGGAAACGGGCGGGAACCGCGATCGGCCTTCTTATTGCCACATTGCTTATGGGAATGTACGGGAACCAGGGAGGTTCATTAAGTACCGCAATGTATGAGTCGTGCATCGCTGTATTGCTCTTATTTTTAACCCCTTTAACCTTAACGGAACGATTGGCGCGCCATATTCCCGGTACGACGGAACATGCGCACGATCAACAACAATATGCCCGAAAGGTAAGAGATATCACCGTTCGCAGGGTGGAACAATTTTCCTCGGTTTTCAAAGCGCTGTCCACCAGTTTTTCCCAACCCGAGAAATGGATGGATCCGGAAAAGGAACAGCAGGAGTATGACTTGTTTTTAAGTAAGGTTACAGAAAAGACATGCCAAACGTGTCATAAAAAATCCCTTTGCTGGGGAGCACAGTTTGATAAAACATATGAATTAATGAAACAAGTTATGCATGAAATGGACGAAAAGTCCGGCTTTATCCCCGCTAAAGTGTATCTGCCACTGGAAAAGCATTGCAGCAAGGCAGGAAAAGTCCGGGATGTCATTCATCAGGAATTGGTATTTTATCAGGCAAACAAGAGGCTGAAAAAGCAGGTGCAGGAAAGCCGGAAACTTGTGGCCGAACAGCTGTTGGGTGTTTCCGAGGTGATGGTTGATTTTGCGAAAGAGATGAAACGCGAGCAAAACAACCACCATCAGCAGGAGGAGCTTCTCCTGGAATCGCTTCAAGATTTCGGGATCGATATTGAACAAGTCGAAATATATAGCCTGGAACCGGGTGGGATTGATATTGATCTCATGATTCCTGGCTGGTATGGAAATGGGGAGGCGGAAAAAATCATTGCCCCGCTTTTGTCGGATATTTTTAACGAAACGATTATTGTGAAACATGGGGAGCCGGCCGAAATCCCGCAAGGTTTTCATTATATAACGCTCCGTTCGGCAAAAGCCTATGCGGTTGAAACCGGAGTAGCCCATGCGGCGAAGGGAGGCGGATTTTTGTCAGGAGACAGCTACTCAACGATTGAGCTTGGTGCGGGGAAATTTGCCCTCGCCATCAGCGACGGAATGGGAAATGGGGAGAGAGCTCACCAGGAAAGCAATGAAACATTGAAATTACTTCAAAAAATATTGCAGTCGGGAATCGAGGAAAAAGTGGCGATCAAATCGATCAACTCCGTCCTTTCTTTAAGAACGGATGACGAAATGTTTTCCACCCTTGATTTGGCCATGATTGATTTGCAGACGATAGAGGCAAAGTTTATTAAAGTGGGATCCGCTCCGAGTTTTATTAAAAGGGGGAATAAAATTAAAAAAATTGAGGCAGGGAACTTGCCGATTGGCATTTTGGACGACTTTGATGTGGATATTGTAAGTGAACAGCTAAAACCGGGCGATTTGCTCGTCATGATGAGTGATGGCGTTTTTGAAGGGCCTCGACATATCGAAAATTATGAATTATGGATGAAAAGGAAATTAAGAGAAATGGAAACAGATGATCCGCAAGCGATTGCAGATCTCATTATGGAAGAGGTGATCAGGACCCGTTCCGGTGCCATCCCGGATGATATGACGATTATCACTGCAAAAATAAAGCATAATACGCCAAAATGGGCAGCCATCCCGATCAGGAAAACAACAAGGAAGGTTTCCGGTGCCGGCTAGTATAAAAACTCCCATTTCCGGCGAGGCTGATAGAAGTTATCACGTATCAAGAAACGGAAGTGGAGGGAATCATTGTGAAAACAGGCACTTTAAAACAAATGCTGCTAATCACGGATGGATGTTCCAATAAAGGCGAGGATCCGGTCGCCATGGCTGCCCTGGCCCAGGAGCATGGGATTACGGTCAATGTCATCGGTGTGCTTGAAAATGATTCGATCGATGAAAAAGGGAGCATGGAAATTGAAGGCATTGCCAGAGCCGGAGGCGGCATCAGCCAAATCGTGTATTCGGAAAACCTGTCGGAAACAGTTCAAATGGTAACGCGAAAAGCGATGACACAAACATTACAGGGGGTTGTCAATCGGGAATTGCGCCAAATACTGAGCAAAGATGCTTCCCTGGAAGAGCTCCCCCCAGAGCAAAGGGGGGAAGTGATGGATGTGGTCGACGAGCTTGGCGAAACAGCGGAACTGCAAGTCGCCGTCCTGATCGACACAAGTGCAAGCATGAAGTTCAAATTGCCAACCGTGAAGGAAGCGCTGCTTGATCTGTCATTAAGCTTGAATGCCCGTACAGGAAATAATCAATTTTCTGTCTATATATTTCCCGGGAAACGGGCTGATGCAGATCAATTGGTGGATTGGACACCAAAGCTGGATGCGCTGACGGGTGTATTTCCCAAATTAACAGCAGGCGGCATTACACCTACAGGACCTGCCATCCGGGAAGCGATCGGCATGTTCAAGAAAAAACGATCTTTAAGGGGGCTGTTCGCCGGAGATGATGACGAACAAATCCTGGACGAATCTATGTAATGTACGCTCCGGTACGACCGTTGCCGGAAAGTGGCATCACAATCAATATGTCATTAAAAAGAAACTTGGGAGCGGTGCCAACGGAATCGTTTATCTCGCTGAAGGAAAACAAGGCTATACGGCATTAAAAATGAGCGGTGACAGCATGTCGATCATATCCGAGGTCAATGTGTTAAAAGCATTTGAAAAGGTCCAAGGCTCCGTCCTTGGGCCTTCTCTGTTGGATGTCGATGATTGGGATCGGGGACGTGGTCAAACCATTCCTTTTTACGTGATGGAATACATTCACGGCCCTAATTTGCTTTCTTTTATACGGGAAAAGGGCAGTTCCTGGTCAGGCGTCATGATCATCCAACTGCTGCATCATTTAGGGGAAATGCACCGGCTTGGATGGATTTTTTGTGACTTAAAGCCCGAAAATTTAATCGTAGCCGCCAACCCTTCAAGAATCCGCTGTATCGATGTTGGAGGCACGACAAAGCAAGGCCGGGCTGTAAAAGAATTCACCGAGTTTTTTGACAGGGGCTATTGGGGTCTCGGTTCAAGAAAAGCAGAGCCGTCCTATGATATTTTTGCAGCCGCCATGGTGATGATTAACTTATTTTATCCAAACCGTTTCCCGAAAAATGGCGACGGTTTAAGCCAATTGAAAGCAAAAATTCAAGAAGTGCCGGAGTTGTTCCACTATCGGGACATATTGGAAAAAGCATTAACGGGACAATATGTGACAGCCGAACAAATGAGGAAAGAAATGTTGGCCAAAATGAGCCGGACCGCCATAAAAAGCAGCAACGCCAAACAAAAACGCAGAAAAAAACGGGGCTCTCTTGCGGAAACGGCAGCGGTTATTTTTGTCACTTCTTTTCTCTACGGATTGTACATATATTTATTTTTATTATAGAGGATGTTTCTTACCCAATTTTAGCTAAAAATGTTAAACTAATTGATGAGGAACTATTTTTTTGAATATGGATAAGGGAATAGGTTTATATGTTGGAATTTGAGAAAAAAACGCTCGCCTTTATTGAAAAGCACGGATTGTTAATACGCGGCGACAAGGTTTGTGCCGCTGTTTCGGGCGGTCCCGATTCGATGGCGCTGCTCGATTTTTTGGCAAAAAGAATGAACAAGTTCGACATTGAACTGGCAGCCGCCCATGTGGACCATATGCTTCGCGGCAAACAGTCCAAAATGGATCTGGAGTATGTCCGCTCATATTGTGAACAGAACAATATTCCTTTTTTTTCCGCCTCCATCGATATTAAACAAAAGATGAAACAAGACAAAAAAGGTGTGCAGGAGACGGCAAGGGAATACCGTTACCTTTTTTTTGCAGATGTCATGAAACAAATGAATGCAACGAAGCTGGCTGTGGGGCAGCATGCGGATGATCAAATGGAAACGATTTTGATGCGGTTGACGCGCGGAAGCAGCGGAAAAGCACGTGCGGGGATTCAGACTGCCAGATCTTTTTCAATAGGGACACTTATTCGCCCTCTCCTTGGTGTAACAAAAGAACAGATCGAAGAGTATTGTGCCTTTTATCAGTTAAAACCGCGGAGGGATCCGAGCAATGAACACCGCGATTATACAAGAAACCGTTTTCGGCTGGAGATCCTTCCTGTTTTGAAGAAGGAAAACGAACAAGTGCATGAACATTTCCAGCGCTTTAGCGAGGACATTCTTCAAGATGAAGCGTTTTTGGAGGAGATGGCAAAGCGGGAAACAGAAAAACTGATCGAAAAAGAAAAGGATGAAATTCGGGTCAGTATTCCTGCTTTTTTAAAAATGCCTTTGCCTTTACAAAGAAGGGGTATTCATCTAATATTAAGCTATCTTTACAAGAAAAATATCGGCCTGATTACAACCCGCCATTTGTCTTCAATAGATCAATTAATCAAAGGGGTTCATCCATCCGGAAAGCTGAATCTCCCCCTCGGATTGCATGTGATCCGGTCTTACGAAACATGCCGGTTTCGGTTTGGCGATGAGGAAAGGCCGTTGGAATATTACGGTCATCTTCATGTCGGGGACAAGGTTGCCATCCCGAACCAATTCACCATTCACCTGGATAAAGCCGGCAATCAGCCCATTCAGGAAAAGGATGACTTTATCATTCTGGATCCGGCTTCCATCCAGCTTCCGCTCACGGTAAGGACACGGGTTCCCGGTGATCGAATGAGATTGAAAGGCATGAATGGAAGCAAGAAAATCAAAGATATTTTTATTGATGAAAAGATCCCCTTGGCAAAACGGGACTCATGGCCGATTGTCACGGATGCTGCAGGCCGCATTTTATGGGTCCCCGGAGTAAAAAAATCTTGCTATGATCTCTCTCCTCAAAAGAACGAATCCTATTATATATGCATTGCAAAACAGCCTGGGAGGCAGCAAAGCCAATGAGAAACGATATTGAGAAAATATTGATTACCGAAGAGGAAATCGAGGCGAAAATCAAAGAAATTGCCGGTCTACTGACAAAAGAGTATGATGGCCGTTTTCCATTGGCCGTCGGCGTTTTAAAAGGGGCCATGCCCTTTATGGCCGATCTTTTAAAAAGAGTGGATACATATTTGGAAATGGACTTTATGGACGTGTCCAGCTATGGCAGGTCGACCACTTCCTCCGGGGAAGTAAAAATCTTGAAAGACCTGAACACGCCAGTTGCAGGCAGGGATATTTTAATTATTGAAGATATTATTGATAGTGGCGTGACATTGAGCTATCTTGTGGAACTATTCAGGTACAGAAAGGCAAATTCGATCAAAATTGTTACATTATTGGATAAGCCGTCGGGCCGCAAAGCGGACATTGAAGCAGATTACGTCGGTTTCGTTGTTCCAAATGCGTTTGTCGTCGGCTATGGGCTCGATTATGCTGAAAAGTATCGGAACCTTCCTTATATAGGGGTATTGAAAAGAGAGGTATATGGCAATAATGTTAAAGAATAAATAAGGAAAAAAATTTGGCAAGCCAATGTGGTTGTAAAGTCTGAAATGCCTATGATACTATTGAATATAGTTTTTTACCGCGGGAGGAGGCTAGGGATGAACCGGATCTTTAGAAATACGATTTTTTATTTACTCATCTTTCTCGTTCTCATCGGCATTGTAAGCTGGTTCAACAATACCAATGAGACGACAAAAAATATATCGTATAACGAATTTGTCAATCACTTAGAAAATGGGGATATAGATAAGTTTTCCATCCAGCCTGAAAGAGGCGTTTATGAAATCATCGGCCATTTAAAGGGCGCTGAGGAGGGCAAACAGTTCACGACGTATGTAATGAACAGCCCGGCCATGCTCGATCGTATTGATGCGGCAGCAGCCAATGTCGAAGTATTGCCTGCAAAAGAAACGAGCGGCTGGGTCTCATTCTTTACGACGATTATTCCATTTATTATCATCTTTATTTTATTCTTCTTCCTTCTGAATCAAGCACAAGGCGGAGGAAGCCGTGTCATGAATTTCGGAAAAAGTAAAGCGAGGCTTTACACGGAAGAAAAGAAAAAGGTCCGCTTTAAGGACGTGGCGGGAGCCGATGAAGAGAAGCAGGAGCTTGTGGAGGTCGTTGATTTCCTGAAAGACCCCCGCAAGTTCTCGGAGCTGGGGGCACGCATTCCGAAGGGGATTTTGCTTGTAGGTCCGCCGGGAACGGGTAAAACGCTCCTTGCAAGGGCAGTGGCCGGAGAAGCGGGGGTACCTTTTTTCTCGATCAGCGGATCCGACTTTGTTGAAATGTTTGTCGGGGTCGGTGCCTCCCGTGTACGTGATTTGTTTGAAAATGCCAAGAAAAACGCACCTTGCATGATTTTTATCGACGAGATTGACGCTGTTGGACGTCAGCGCGGTGCCGGACTTGGCGGCGGACATGATGAACGGGAGCAGACGCTCAACCAATTGCTGGTAGAAATGGATGGTTTCGGTGCGAATGAAGGCATTATCATCATTGCCGCGACGAATCGTCCGGACATTCTCGATCCGGCTTTACTCCGGCCAGGCCGTTTTGACCGGCAAATTACAGTTGATCGCCCGGATGTGAATGGAAGGGAAGCTGTACTGAGAGTCCATGCCCGAAATAAGCCATTGGATGCTTCGGTTGACCTAAAAGCTATCGCCATGCGGACACCCGGATTTTCAGGTGCCGACTTGGAAAACCTGTTGAATGAAGCGGCACTTATAGCCGCCCGGCGCAATAAAAAGAAAATAGATATGTCAGACGTTGATGAAGCGACGGACCGCGTTATAGCCGGTCCTGCAAAAAAGAGCAGGGTGATTTCGGAAAAAGAACGAAATATTGTCGCGTATCACGAAGGCGGCCATACGGTTATCGGCCTTGTTCTGGATGAGGCGGATATGGTTCATAAGGTGACAATCGTACCGCGGGGCCAAGCTGGCGGATATGCTGTCATGCTTCCGAAAGAAGACCGCTATTTTATGACAAAGCCCGAGCTTTTGGATAAAATCACGGGCTTGCTTGGTGGCCGTGTGGCAGAGGAAGTTGTCTTTGGAGAAGTTTCGACAGGAGCCCATAATGACTTCCAGCGTGCGACGGGCATTGCCCGCCGGATGGTTACCGAATTTGGGATGAGCGAAAAGCTCGGGCCCCTTCAATTCGGCCAGCCGCAAGGCCAGGTTTTCCTTGGTCGTGATTTGCATAACGAACAAAATTACTCTGATGAAATCGCCTATGAAATTGATAAAGAAATTCAAAGAATCATTAAAGAATGCTACGAGCGGGCAAAAACCATTCTTACCGAGCATCGTGACAAGCTTGAGTTAATCGCCCAAACGCTGTTGAAAGTGGAAACACTTGATGCAGAACAAATCAGAAGCCTGTTCGACACCGGCAAATTGCCTGAACGCAACAAGCAGTCAGAGGAACAGGAAGGCGATGAACCGAAAGTGACGATTCAGCCAAAGGACGATCAAACAGATCCATTGGCCATCGATGAACAACGGCCGGACGATCCGATCGTTCCGCCCGACAATCCGGATGATCCACCATCCCGCGAAGATAAATCCTGATGAAAAAGGCACCGATTGATTCGGTGTCTTTTCTATATCCGCAATTAGACCCTGCACAAGGATAACCTGTCGAAAAAGCAGTTTTTCCGAAAATTTTTTTGGCTTCCTAATCTACATCCAAATCACAATTATGGTATGATGTGTGAGAAAAAAGTCTGTCAAAAAAGTGGTGAGAATATTGATTTTTGTCCTGGATGTGGGAAATACGAATACCGTGCTCGGTGTTTATGACGATGACCATTTAAAATATCATTGGCGCATTGAAACAAGCCGCCATAAAACAGAAGACGAGGTTGGTATGGTGATCAAGTCTTTATTTGAACATGTCGGCCTTCGCTTTGAACATATTAACGGCATTATTATTTCGTCCGTCGTGCCGCCGCTCATGTTTACGCTGGAAAAAATGTGTGAAAAGTATTTTAATGTCAGACCGTTGATTGTCGGGCCGGGAATTAAAACTGGCCTGAACATTAAATACGAAAACCCCCGGGAGGTCGGGGCGGACCGCATCGTCAATGCCGTCGCCGGGATTCACGTATACGGAAGTCCGCTTGTGATTGTGGATTTTGGGACAGCCACGACCTTTTGCTATATCAATGAAAAAGCTGAATATACGGGCGGGGTGATTGCCCCCGGCATCGGAATTTCGACTGAAGCCCTGTATTCAAAAGCTGCAAAGCTTCCCAGGATCGAGATTACGCACGTTGATGAAGTGATTGGCAAAAACACTGTTGCAGCGATGCAGGCAGGGATTCTTTTTGGTTTTGTCGGACAAGTAGAGGGTATCGTTAAGCGGATTATTGAGAAAAGTAAAAAGAGGCCAACTGTCATTGCCACCGGCGGATTGGCCAATTTAATTGCTTCAGAAACGAAAATGATTGATGTCATTGACCATGATTTAACTTTAAAAGGTTTACATCTTATTTATAAAAAAAACTTATCGGATTGAAAAGGAGGGCTTTTCATGAATGATTACGTCGTGAAAGCCTTGGCTTATGAGGGGCAAGTAAGGGCCTATGCCGCCGCGAGCACCGAAACAGTCAACGAGGCCCAATCCCGCCATCACACTTGGCCAACCGCGTCGGCGGCGCTCGGGCGGGCCATGACCGCCGGGGCTATGATGGGAACCATGTTAAAAGGGGAAGAGAAGCTGACAATCAAGGTTGAAGGCGACGGCCCGTTAGGGGCCATCATCGTTGACGCTGATGCAAAAGGCCATGTGAGGGGCTATGTGTCCAACCCGCAAACCCATTTTGATTTAAATGAGCTTGGCAAATTGGATGTCCGGCGTGCTGTCGGAACAAAGGGGACACTGACGGTTGTAAAGGATGTCGGGCTGCGGGATCATTTTTCCGGCCAGGTGCCGCTCGTTTCCGGGGAGCTGGGCGAGGATTTTACGTATTATTTTGCCACATCGGAACAGACCCCATCCTCTGTTGGAGTGGGTGTTCTTGTCAATCCGGACAATTCCATTTTGGCCGCCGGCGGATTTATTATACAGCTGATGCCCGGTACTGATGAAGAAATTATCTCGCAACTTGAGGAGCGGCTGCAAAAAACGCCTCCTGTTTCCAAACTTATTCAGCAGGGACTGACTCCGGAGGAGCTGCTTTTTCGCTTAATCGGCAAAGAACATGTCAAAATCCTGGAAAAACTGCCGGTCGAATTTCGATGCACTTGTTCAAAAGAACGGTTTGCCCGGGCGATTGTCAGCCTGGGCCAAGAGGAGATTGAAGATATGATCGAAGAAGACGGCAAAGCGGATACGCAATGCCATTTTTGTAACGCAGAATACCATTTTACAAAAGCCGATTTGGAAGAAATTTTAAAAGAGGCAACCAAATAAAAAAACTTCTTTAAAAATAGGTGAAAAGGCGCATGTCATGATTGACACGGGGAGATCAACGTGATAAGTTTTAATAAACCAATAAAATTACTCGGAATTAGAGGTGGAGAGAAATGGCGCAAATAGCGAACTCGATTACGGAACTGATTGGAAACACCCCGATCGTCAAGCTCAATCGAATTGTTGACGAAGACAGCGCAGAAGTTTACTTAAAATTGGAATATATGAACCCGGGAAGCAGCGTGAAAGACCGGATTGCTTTGGCGATGATTGAGGCCGCCGAAGAACAGGGTAAATTAAAAGAAGGCGACACGCTCATTGAACCGACAAGCGGTAATACAGGTATTGGCTTGGCGATGGTGGCGGCCGCCAAAGGGTATAAGGCAATTCTCGTCATGCCGGATACGATGAGTTTGGAAAGGCGCAACTTGCTGCGTGCTTACGGTGCCGAACTCGTATTGACACCGGGAGCGGAAGGCATGAACGGTGCAATAAAAAAAGCGAACGAACTGGCAAAAGAACATGGCTACTTTTTGCCGCAACAATTTGAAAATGAAGCAAACCCGAAGGTACACAAAGAAACAACCGGAAAAGAAATCGTCAGGCAAATGGGCGACCAATTGGACGCGTTCATTTCCGGAATTGGAACAGGCGGAACGATTACGGGAGCCGGAGAAGTATTAAAAGAAAAATACCCTGATATTCAAATTTACGCTGTTGAACCGAAGGATTCACCGGTTTTATCAGGCGGAAAACCCGGCCCGCACAAAATCCAGGGGATCGGCGCCGGTTTTGTCCCATCTATCCTTAATACGGAAATATATGATGATGTCATTCAAGTGACGACTGAGGAAGCGTTTGAACATGCAAGGAGAGCGGCGAGAGAGGAAGGAATCCTCGGGGGCATTTCATCGGGAGCAGCTATTTCAGCGGCTTTGTCAGTGGCGAAAAAGCTTGGAAAAGGCAGGAAAGTGTTGGCCATCATTCCAAGTAATGGGGAGCGCTATTTGAGTACGGCTCTATACCAATTTGATGATGAATGATCCATCAGGAAGCGATTAACGAGGCAAGTCCAAACGGGCTTGTCTTTTATTTTTCATTTTACCGATAAAGCGGTAAACTAATACAAGACTTTGATGCTGAGGATGTGATGACTCTATGAAATGCGGCCCATACGTGTTGGATTTTACGAAAAAAACATTCATCATGGGGATTTTAAATGTAACGCCGGATTCTTTCTCGGATGGCGGCCGCTATGCTGATAGGGAATCGGCTGTGGAACAGGCAAAAAAAATGGTCAGATACGGGGCTGATATCATTGACATTGGTGGGGAATCAACCCGGCCCGGACATGAACCGGTTTCCGCCAAGGAAGAAATCGGACGGATAGTGCCTGTCATCACGGCAGTGGCAAAACACATATCTGCTCCCATATCGATTGACACATACAAAGCGGAGACGGCCCGTGAGGCTGTTCGGGCGGGCGCCCATATCATCAATGACATATGGGGAGCCAAAAAGGACCCGGAAATCGCTACGGTCGCTGCGGAATACAACGTGCCGATCATATTAATGCACAACCGCGATAACCGGAATTATAAGCATTTCATAAGGGATGTTTTAACGGATATATATGAAAGCATTGCAATTGCCAAAAAAGCGGGAGTCCCTGATAACAACATTATTCTTGATCCGGGGATCGGGTTTGCAAAGGATTTTCGTGAAAACATCGAAATGATGAGAAACCTGGACAAGCTTGTTGGCCTCGGCTTCCCCGTTCTGCTTGGAACTTCGCGCAAGCGCATGATCGGAACGGTTTTGGACCTGCCTGTCGATGAACGTATGGAAGGAACGGGCGCTACGGTTTGTTACGGCATTCAGAAAGGGTGCCATATCATGCGTGTCCATGATGTAAAAGAGATGAGCCGGATGGCCGCCATGATGGATGCACTCGTCGGAAAGGGAGAGTGGAATGGATAAAATCTTCATGAACGAAATGGAGTTTTACGGATACCACGGTGTTTTTCCGGAGGAAACCAAACTTGGACAGCGGTTTCGGGTCAGCGCAGTGATTGAAGCGGATTTGCAGCCTGCCGGATGCTCGGATGATTTGAAAGCTACAGTAAATTACGCAGAAGTGTATGAATTATGTAAAGAGATCGTGGAAGGCAGACCATACCAATTAATCGAAGCCGTTGCAGAGCGGATTGCCGGTGCGATACTGGACAGTTTCGGAATGGTGCAAAGCACGACCATCAAGGTCATCAAGCCAGGTCCGCCAATACCGGGGATTTACGAATCGGTCGCTGTAGAAATCACAAGGAGGCGCCATGAATAACATTGCATTTTTATCATTGGGCTCCAATATCGGCGACAGGGAACGAGCGCTTTTGGATGCTGTAAAGGAATTAGAAAAGACAACAGGCATTCATGTTAAAAAAATTTCCTCCATCTATGAAACCGATCCGGTCGGCTATACAGACCAAGCACCGTTTTTAAACATGGCGGTAAAAATAGCAACGTCTCTTTCACCGGAGGAACTGTTATCCAAGTGTCTTTCCATAGAGGAAAAACTGGGACGGGTTCGGGAATTCAGATGGGGCCCCAGAAAAATCGACCTTGACATTTTATTATATAATACCGAAAATATTGAAATGGAGGTTTTGCAAATCCCTCATCCTCGAATGACGGAAAGAGCGTTTGTCCTAATTCCGTTGTTGGAGATTGACGGAAAACTGACACTTCCAAACAAACATGTTTCTTTGGCCACACAATTGAACGAAATACCTGATAAAGAAGGTGTTCGCTTATGGAAACGGATAAATGGGGAAGGCGCATCCGGGCTTTTCGAAAATTAAAAGGCTACACGCAGGAAGGCCTTGCGAAAAATATTGGTGTTTCTGTTTCGGTTTTGGGAGAAATTGAAAGAGGCAGCCGTTTGCCTACGAATCATATGCTTGTCCAAATTTCCGAATTGCTGAACATATCTGTTGAGGAACTAAAGCCCCCGGATGAATTGGACAATGAATAATAAAGAAAGGAGGACGCAATCCTATTAAAGATCGGAAATATTGAAATGAAAAATCCTGTCGTACTGGCGCCAATGGCCGGGGTTTGCAATCGGCTTTCCGCCTGACAGTGAAAGAATTTGGAGCCGGACTTGTTTGCGCCGAAATGATCAGCGACAAAGGGATTGTGGATAAAAATGAAAAAACAATGAATATGCTCGATATTGATGAAAGAGAAAAGCCGCTTTCACTGCAAATTTTGGCGGTGAAAAAGAGATGCTTGTGGAAGCGGCCAAATTCGTCGAATGCGGATATTATCGGCATCAATATGGGCTGCCCTGTCAAAAAAATTATACGCTGTGAAGCCGGGGCCAGATGGCTTTTGGATCCGAACAAAATTTATGATATGGTTGCTGCTGTCGTGGATCCCGTAAAAATGCGGATCGGCCGGGATGACAGGCATATTTTTGCCGTGGAAAATGCCCAAGCAGTCGAGCGGGCCGGCGGCGCCGGTCCATGCACGGGCGGACACGCGTTCAAATGTATGAAGGTGATGCGAATTGGGATATTATACGGGAAGTAAAGAAGTCCATTAACATACCTTTGATCGGCAACGGCGATGTAAAAACACCGCAAGATGCCAAGAGAATGTTGGAGGAGACCGGTGTGGACGGCGTCATGATTGGCCGTGCAGCTTTAGGCAATCCGTGGATGATATACCGGACCGTCATGTATTTGGAAACGGGTGAACTCATGGGGGAAACAACGGTTAAAGAAAAGATTGAAGTATGCAAACTCCATCTTGGCCGCCTGATTGCATTAAAAGGGGAAAAAATCGCGGTGCGTGAAATGCGCAAACATGCCGCTTGGTATTTAAAGGGCATCCGCGGTAGCGGAAGAATCAGAAATGGCAGTAAACGAATGCAATAAAAGAGAAGAGCTTGTCCGCTTGCTTGATACACTTGTGGACGAAGTGGAAGGCAGAGAGAAAAAAGCGGGATAGAAAATTGACCTTATTTTACTGCCAGCTGCTGGCAGTTTTTTCAATAGAGGATGTTCCCGTCATTAAATTTATGTACAATGAGGGTATTATGGAGAATGGAGTGGAAAAAATGAGCCATGAAGAGTTGAATGACCAAATTCAAGTCCGGCGCGATAAAATGGCGGCCTTGCGGGAAAGCGGGATCGATCCGTTCGGTAAACGGTTTGAACGCACCGGGCTTACTGACGGAATTAAAGAGTTGTACGGGGAAAAAACAAAGGAAGAACTGGACGAGCTTGCCAAAACCGTGACGATTGCCGGCCGCATCATGACGAAACGCGGCAAAGGGAAAGCAGGTTTTGCACATATTCAGGATCTTGCAGGTCAAATCCAAATTTATGTGAGAAAAGATGCGGTAGGAGAAGCGGAGTACGATCTATTTTTATCAGCCGATCTTGGTGATATTGTAGGGGTGACTGGCACAGTTTTTAAAACAAAAGTTGGCGAGTTGTCAATTAAAGCACAGCAATTTACCTTGCTTACAAAGGCGCTCCGCCCGCTTCCGGAAAAATTCCACGGCCTGAAAGACGTCGAGCAGCGGTACCGCCAGCGTTACCTGGATTTAATCACCAATGCCGAAAGCAAGGAAACGTTTATTACCAGAAGCAAGATCATACAGGCCATGCGGCGCTATTTGGACGGCCAAGGGTTCTTGGAAGTGGAGACGCCCATGCTGCATGCCATAGCGGGAGGAGCGGCTGCGCGTCCTTTTATAACGCATCACAACGCACTGGATATGCCTTTTTACTTAAGGATTGCCATTGAACTTCACTTAAAACGTCTTATTGTGGGGGGGATGGAAAAAGTATATGAAATTGGCCGGGTATTCCGCAATGAAGGTGTTTCCACTAGGCATAATCCGGAGTTCACGATGATGGAATTGTACGAAGCATATGCCGATTTTCATGACATTATGGAGCTTACCGAAAACATGATTGCTTATATTGCCAAGGAAGTTTTAGGGACAACCTCCATCAAATATGGTGATCACGAAGTGAATCTTGAACCGAAATGGCGCCGGCTCCATATGGTTGATGCGGTCAAGGAATATACCGGCGTTGATTTTTGGCGTGAAATAACGGATGAGGAAGCCATCCAGCTTGCAAAAGAGCATGGAGTGGAAATTACAGATCATATGACTTATGGGCATATCGTCAATGAATTTTTCGAGCAGCTGGTTGAAGACAAATTGATCCAGCCGACTTTTATATACGGACATCCGGTAGAAATTTCCCCGCTTGCCAAGAAAAACGAGGAAGATCCGAGGTTTACAGACCGCTTCGAATTGTTTATCGTTGGCCGGGAGCATGCCAATGCATTTACCGAGTTGAACGACCCGATTGATCAACGGCAGCGGTTTGAAGCGCAGCTTCAGGAACGTGAGCTTGGAAATGATGAAGCACATGAAATGGATGAGGACTTCCTAGAAGCGCTTGAATACGGAATGCCGCCAACTGGCGGACTTGGAATCGGCATCGACAGGCTTGTCATGCTGCTAACAGATTCCCCTTCCATTAGAGAGGTCTTGCTCTTCCCGCTAATGAGACATAAAGATTGATGTATGAGAACCCTGCCGTTGGCAAGGGTTCTTTCCTATATGATGTTTGTGCAAAAAAAGTTAAAAAAACCTATTGCCAATCTGAAAAAAAGGTGTTATATTTAGAATCGTTGTCTGAACAAGATGGTCGGCGACGAAAAAAATTAAAAAAGTTGTTGACATCATCTTACCAGATTGATATAATATAAAAGTCGCCCAAAAGGGAGACGCCGAGTTTGCTCTTTGAAAACTGAACGAAACGAAACGTCGATAATCATTAATTTGTCAGCTTGAATATGAGCTAAGCAAACTTTTACATGAGAGTTTGATCCTGGCTCAGGACGAAC
>NZ_JBFEGN010000047.1:0-31001 GCF_047228825.1 Siminovitchia jepli | reverse complement strand
AAGTAAATCTTGCATACAACTAGAACTTAGCTAAAGAAAAAGGATTTACTTTACATTTTATTTTACTATACATAACCTTTGCCCTTTATACAAACATTTGTGGTAGTTTGTTAGCTTAATTACATTTGAAATCGCACCAACGGAAATTGTTGTACATACATTGTTACGAAGGAGGTGTATACTCAAATGAGCTTGCCTACTTCTTTGCTCGCCATCCTTGCTGCTTATGCATTACTGGGCATTACACTTTTGGTTCCCACTCTAACTATATTAGCTCCTTTAATTACAATCATTCAGGTCATCG
Source organism: Siminovitchia jepli (assembly GCF_047228825.1). NCBI lineage: Bacteria > Bacillati > Bacillota > Bacilli > Caryophanales > Bacillaceae > Siminovitchia > Siminovitchia jepli. The sequence continues at coordinate 30,697 of NZ_JBFEGN010000047.1, read as the reverse complement.
CCGTAATCGTTATTGTATTATTTGCTATAGTTATTATTTATCGGGCAGTCCGGGCATTGTTATCCGGATCAGCATAACCAATCAAAACGGGAAAACAGACATGCTGCTGTTTCCCCGTTCATTTTGGCTTAATCGTTTGTCCCGTTCCCGTTCCCGTTCCCGTTTCCTGATGTCAGTCCGGACAAAACATGGACACGAAGAATGAATCCGGACAATTTGTTTTTTTCGTCTACCACTGCAAGCGGAAATTTGGATTCCAGTACTTTTGGGATTAAATCACTTACATATTCATCTTCTTTAACGACGATAATATCATCCCGCATGACTTCGGGCAACGCTTTTTTTTGTTTGATTCCTTTTACTGCATCGTCTATCGTTACAATACCTTTGATATGTCTTTGGCGGTCAACTACGAAAACGCTGGATATCCCATTTTCCTTCATTTCCTTAATGGCTACATTTAAGCCATCTTTCAGGGAAACGAGGGCGTTTGGCTTGATCATGACATGTTCTGCCTGAAGCACTTTCGAGCGGTCAATATCTTTTATGAACTCGGATATATAGTCGTTTGCTGGCTGTTCGATAATTTCTTCAGGCGTACCAACCTGCACAACGCGGCCGTCCTTCATAACAGCTACCCGGTCCCCCAGCTTAAAAGCTTCATTTACATCATGCGTGATAAAAATGATCGTTTTTTGCAGCCGGTTTTGAATATCCAGAAGTTCCAGCTGCATTTCCCTTCGGATAAGCGGATCAAGCGCACTGAAAGGTTCATCCATCAATAAGATGTCCGGGTCATTGGCAAGGGCTCTGGCCAACCCCACCCTTTGGCGCATCCCCCCTGACAATTCGTCCGGGTATTTATCTTCATATCCCTTTAAACCAACAATGTCAATGTTATCTAATGCAATTTCCCGCCGCTTATTTTTGGGCATGTTCCGAATTTCCAGACCATATTCCACGTTTGCTAAAACGGTTCGATGGCTGAACAGCCCGAAATGCTGAAACACCATGGCAATCTTTTCCTGCCTCACCTTTTTCAACTCGGACTTGCTTCCTTTTACAATATTGACCCCATCGATATATATGGCGCCGTCAGACGGTTTGTTTAGCAAGTTGAAGCAGCGGATAAGTGTCGATTTGCCGCTGCCAGACAAACCCATAATGACAAATATTTCGCCTTTCTGGATTTCCAGGGAAGCATCATAAACGCCGACTGTATGGCCCGTTTTTTTCAATATTTGCTCTTTCGTCATGCCTTTCTTTATCAAAGGTATAACGGACTTCGGTTTTGGTCCAAAAATCTTTGAAACATGCTCCAGTTTAATTTGTGTTGTCATCGAGCCACCCTCCTATGCTTCTGAAACTTGTCGGCCGCTCCGTTTGTAACTCTGTCAATAATAATGGCCAAGAACACGATGCTGATTCCCGCTTCGAACCCCAAGGCGATATCTATCCGGTTAATCGCAACAAGCACCTGTTCACCAAGTCCTTGTGCTCCCACCATCGAGGCAATGACAACCATCGCCAAAGCCATCATCGTCGTTTGGTTTACTCCCGCCATAATGGTTGGCAATGCCTGCGGCAACTGTACCTTGCTCAGCATTTGCCAATTGGATGACCCAAAGGATTGGGCAGATTCGATCACTTCTTTATCCACCCCGCGGATGGCAAGTTCGGTTAATCGAATGACTGGCGGCAGGGCATATATTAAAGTAGCAAAAATGGCAGATACGTTCCCTAATCCAAAGAAGAAGATGGCGGGGATTAAATAAACGAAGCTGGGCATTGTCTGCATCGCATCCAAGATGGGACGCATGATCGCTGAAAATCCGGTGCTATATGACATGAAAATTCCAATTGGGATGCCAATAATTAAGCAGATAAGCACCGCTGTCATAATAATGGCAATCGTGGTCATCATATCTTCCCATAATCCAAATGTACCAATCAAGAATATGAAAACCGCATACAAGATGCCGGAAAAAATCGATTTGAAATACCAGCCCAATAAGAAAATTGCGATAATGAATAACCACCAGGGGAGCCAAATTAAAAAATCCTGAATTCCATTGATTGTCATTGATGCCACTAAGAAAATAAAATCAAAAAACCCTTCAAGAGAAACATCTAGGAAAGATACGAATTGATCGGCATACTTTCCCATGTGTGTTTGTATATCCGGAAATCCTTCCATCATAAACTACCTCACAATATTAGATTTGAAATAAGCAGCAGGCCGACGCGGCCAGCTGCTCAAAAGATCAATTAAAGCGTGTCCTTTACCTTTTGGGCAACGTCATCTGCAACCCATTTTGTCCATACATCTTCATGCTCTTTCATCCACCAGACTGCCGCTTCTTCCGCTGATGCCCCTTCATCATCCATATACTTCAAGGCATCTTCAGTAAGTTCGCTGCTCGTTTGATAATGTTTTAAAAACTCCACAACATCTTGTGCCTGTTCGGGCATATCCTTATGGACTGCCACAACGACATCGTTGGGAGGGAACTTCGTAGCCCGTGTTTTTTCCCATGTTTCTTCCTCATATTCAGGCTCTTCCAATAAAACAAGGTCATATTTCGCCGTGATGGCGGTCGGCGACCAATAATAACCGACCCAGCCTTTTCCGGCTTTATAAGCATCCACCAAAGATGCAACGATCGCTGAATCAGATCCAGGCATAAAATTGTTCATTGTTTCATCCAATCCATATGCTTTAAATTTGGCATCGATATGATCAGCTACAACCCAGCCACTCGGTGCATTAATAATGCGTCCCCTGCCGGGATCCTCGGGATCCGCGAATACATCCGGATATTTCTTTAAATCTTCAACAGTTTTTAAATCCGGCGCCAAAGGCTCAATACCTCGCTCCTTATCACCGTGAATCACGTAAGAAGGAACGTATAAGCCTTGGTCATTATCGTTGAAGTTAATTGAAACTTGTTTGATATCCCCCGACTCGATAGCCTCTTCATACACATCTTTAACATTATCGGTCCACAATTCCATGTAGACGTCAATATCGCCGCGGCGCAGGCCTTGAATGGTAGCAGAGGTGGAGCCTGCAGTTGTCTTTGTTTTATAACCAAGGCCTTCCTCGATTATTTTTTGCGCAATGCCGTTGTGGATACGGATGCTATCCCAGCCGGCATCAGCAAATACGATTGTATCAATCTCCGTATTTCCTTTTCTTTTTAGGTTTTCACCGCCGCCTCCGCAAGCAGATAATAAAATGAGGGCAGCTGCTGCCAAAAAAATTCCTAACTTTTTCATCGACTAATCCCCTTTTTGCACTTAATTTCGACAATTTTCCATTTTTGGGCTAATGAAGTTTGCACAATTATTCTGTATGTCATTTCCACCATTTCGGCCAGAACTTACTCTATTATTTCCAAGTGAGTCCATTTGGGATAAAACGAATTAACCTAAAATCGATTTCCTTGAAATAGAGTGCTGGGAGTGATATCAAATCCGCTTTTTTTCAATGTTCGGAAATCGAGGTTTGAGTGAGGGTGTTTTTACATGTTAATCATGGGAGTGCCGCATGGAATGTACATTTTGTTGCCTTTAAAGTCTTCGTTTCACTTTGAATACATTTTGATTCATTGATGGCCGTCCATGTTTCCGTATAGAAGCATGGGGATGAAATATGTTGGAAATGGCTGTGTTCTTATTTAGCTTATCGAACAAGTTTAATAATTTCAAACGATCCTATCCCCCATATTTGGACGATATCTGGGGTAAAACAGGAAAATCCATTCATTAAACGTTTATCGTTCCCTTATCATGCCATATCCTCTCTCTCCCTCCCCTATTCATTCTTAGAGTTTATGATGAATACCAATAAATAAAAAAAGAAACCCTTTAATACGCGGATTTCTTCGCAAACGTAATACCGATCAATTTAGTTCTGTCTGGATAAACGCTGTATTTCTGTCTCTAAAACAAAGACTCGTTTGTTTAACGCCGCGTTTTGATCGTCTACATGTTGGGTAATTCGGTCGGTATAATTTCCCAGGTATTGAACAATATTTTTCTGCAATTGTTCTTGCCCGGTTTTTAACTCTTTTACACCTTGTTCTAAATTGCCAATACGCTTATCTACGCTGTCAAACCGTTGTTCCAGGCTGCCAATGCGCTCGTCTACACTGTCAAAACGTTGTTCCAGGCTGCCAATGCGCTCGTCTACGCTGTCAAACCGTTGTTCCAGGCTGCCAATACGCTCATCTACGCTGTCAAACCGTTGTTCCAGGCTGCCAATGCGCTCGTCTACACTGTCAAACCGTTGTTCCAGGCTGCCAATGCGCTCATCTACACTGTCAAACCGTTGTTCCAGGCTGCCAATGCGCTCATCTACACTGTCAAAGCGTTTATCTATGCTGTTGAAACGCCCCTCTATTTCGTTCTCTAAACTATCAATATGGTCATCTACGCTTTCAAAGCGTTGTTCCATCCCGCCAAATCGTTGTTCCAAACTTCCGATTTGCTCTTTAATAGGTTCGATTTCTTCTTTGATGACTGTCCGGAGCACATTTATTAATTCTTCATTCATCACTCATTACCTCCGATAGCCTTTCATTGCTAAAATTATATCATATTTGCGAATGAGTTATTTAAGATAAGAACCAATAATACATTTCAGCTCATATTTTTTTTGGAGGGGGGCATGATTTTATATATGGAAGCTTTTGTCTGCAAAGGAGTATTGGAATGGACCGGTATTTGTTGGCAGTTCTTATAGGCATTATTTTTGGATGCATCGCACGCGTTGTTTTGCTGCGTACCGATTTTAGGCAATATCCAACCTATCCGCAAGGGAGGATCATTCATCTGTCAATGGGTTTTATCGCCTCTTTTATCGGCGCCGTTGCCATTCCCTCCGTTCTTGAATCCAATTGGACGGCAGTTACTTTTTTAGGACTGGCAGCAACCCAGTTTCGCGAGGTCCGCAAAATGGAGAGAGAAACACTTACTAATATTGATGCGAGTGAATTGGTCAAACGGGGGACACCCTTTATTGAGGGGATGGCTCAAGCATTTGAAAGCCGAAACTACCTCGTCATGTTTACAGGTCTTGTGACAACACTTTTTGCTGTATTCTCGTTTTGGGCAGGCATTTTGAGCGGATTTGTCATGCTGATTATTGTCAAAAAAAATATGACCGGAAAAACGCTGGCAGCCATTGCTACTGTTTCTGAGGGGGAAATCCGGTTTGAAGGACCGCAGCTTTTTGTCAAAGATATACACATAAAGAATGTGGGGCTTGAAGCCAGCCGGCAGCTCATTATGGAGAGAGGCGTCGGGGCCATTATTACGCCTAAAAATGAAAATAGTGCCGTAACGATTTCAAACCTTGGACAAAGGCAGGCGATGATTCACCATGTAGCAAATATCCTCGGTGCATACCTTGATACGGGAGAACCTGATATTATCCCGCTGTCCAAACGGGATATGAATGATGGAAGGGTTGCACTTTTCATGATGCCGCAAGAAAAAGATTTTGAACAAATTAAAACTGTGCTGGAGCATGTTCCTGTTTTGGATAGTGCGATTAGGCTCCCGAGTGAAGGAGACAAGGGAAAAAACAGGTAGGGGTGGCTTGAGTGGATAAATCAGACAAAAAGGCAAATATTGCCGCAATTGTTACACAAAATCAAAACCTTATCCTTGGCGGCGGTGTTCCGGTCTTCATTGTTCATAATAGGGAGGAACTGCAAAAACTGAGCAGCAGCTTGGAAAAAATACTCGATTCCTCAGCGCATGAGATTAACCAACAGACCATCATCATCGTTTCCAGATAATTACATAAAAACGATCAGGCTTCGGCAAGTATCCTGCAAGCCTGTAAAATCAAGCAAATAAAAGAACGAGCGTCCCAACGATAAAACAATAGATACTAAAATAAATTAAATTCCCTTTTTCCATAATATTTATAAACCATTTTAAAGCACAATAGGAAGCTATTATGGAAACAACAAAAGCACTTAAATACGGAATGAACAATGTTGCAAGATCGGGGTCGTTGGCCATATCGGAAATACTGAGTATGGTTCCGCCCAAGCTGACCGGAATGTAAAGCAAAAAAGAAAAACGAAGTGCTGTCTCCGGCCTCATACCCATGGCCATCGAACCGACAATCGTTGCTCCCGACCGGCTGATGCCTGGTATTAGAGCGACAGCCTGTGCAAAGCCGACCACAATCGCATCCTTCAGTGTCAAATCTCCATCCAATTTTCTTCCTCTTAAATTTCTGATTAAAAATAACGCTGCACCAGTTACAAACAAGGTAACTGCGGTAACACGAACCCCTTTCAGCGCCTCCGAAATCACGTCATTGAACAGGACGCCGATTACTCCCGCCGGGATAGTGGCGATGATTAAATAAATGATGAAGCGAAAATCATCCCTCGTCTCTTCATTTCGATGTATTATGTAGGAAAGACCGTTCGTTGCAAGACGAATAATATCGCGGCGATAAATGATTAAAACCGCAATTAAAGATCCGGCGTTTACAAGTAGTTCAAATGTTAATTTTTTAGTAGAAATTCCCAAAAAGTGCTGGGCAAGTACCAAATGTCCGCTCGATGAAACCGGTATGGGTTCGGTAATCCCCTGTATCAACCCCAGTATGATATATTTTATCGTTTCCATTATGTTAAATTCCATCTTGTTTCACCTTCCCCGAATTACTAGAATACCTTTTTTGGAGTTGCTTTTCAATCATGTTTGTCAAATAATCAAAAATGATCAGAAATCTCGGTAATAAACTAAACCATCCATGTCAAACACTATAGCGACAAGGGTTTTCAAAGTTAATCAATATTTGGGTATTTTCCCATTTTTTCTGGAAATTAGCAGGAATTTTTCTCCAAAAAAGAACCTCCTAAGTAATACGGAACAATAACTTAGGAGGTGAGAACAACTGTGAACAGACAGTGGCTCAGACAACTGATCAGTTGTACTTCTAAAATATAAAGGAAGCCAGACCATACCTGAACAAGGAAATATGACCAAAAGAAGGATCCGCAAGTGGCCGTGGCTGGAAGAATGAGAATGGAATGTGAATTTTATCCGGAGATCCCTCCGATATTTAGATATCGATTTAGGAGGGCAGTTTGGATGTGAAATATGAAAAAAGACGGGGAATGTCGAAAAATGCCATCCCCTGGCTCTTTATGAGGAATTTAAGATTGAAGTTTTTCGGAAAATAATAGCTTTTGTCGAAACGAGAAGTATAAACGCTTAATAATGAAAATCAGATCCGAGATTCCTGAAAAATGATATTTTTACTTGTCAATTGGTTTTGGCCATGTTATATTTTAGTAGGTACAATATTTAGATGTAAAAATTACACAAAACACAATATATAGTGACACAACAAAAAAGGTGCCCAAAAAGGGCTTAAAAGGGAATCCGGTGAAAAGCCGGAACTGTCCCCGCAACTGTAAATGCGTACGAACGGCAATACCACTGTTTGAGCGATTCGAACGGGAAGGTGACCCAGTAGGATGAAGCATGAGTCAGGAGACCTGCCTTTTTTGTCAGTAGTTTCAATTCTTCGGGGATTGAGAAGATGAAACGATAGTGGAAACCGTCATTTTTCATGCACTTTTTCTCCTATCGTTTGATCCGCTCTTTCCCTGGAGCGGATTTTTATTTTAATAAATGAAGAAAAGGTGAGAACATGACAACCATCATTGCTGAAAAAGAATCTCAAAAGATGCCTTTTGACCGTAACAGATTATCCCGTTTTATTGAAAGGGTCACTGGCATGAACTGTCCCGCATACATCGACAAGGTTGTCCGGGTGATAGAATCAAAAGATGAATTTCATAAAGAGAACATTACGGCCCTCCTTATCCAAACCGCTTTGGAAAATACGGACGAAGCCAACCCGGAATGGACATACACTGCAGCAAAAATATACCTCGAAAACTTGTACAAACAGGCAAGCATCAACCGCTCCTATGATAAAAAACAAAAATACGGTGATTTCTATGAATTAATCAAACAACTGACTGATTTGGGGATTTACTCAACCGGTTTACTAGAAAAATACAGTGAGGAAGAGATTCGGGAACTGGCACAAATCATTGACCCCGACCGTGACTTGTTGTTCGACTACATAGGCTTGCATACATTGGCAACACGTTACCTTGCAACAGACCATGAAAAAAATGTATACGAACTTCCGCAGGAACGCTGGCTGGTCATCTCGATGCATGTAATGCAAGACGAAGCAAAAGAAAAAAGGAAAGAATGGGTCAAGGAAAGCTATTGGGCTTTGTCCAACTTGTATATGACTGTCGCCACTCCTACCCTTGCCAATGCCGGACTTGCACATGGTCAGCTTTCGAGCTGTTTTATCGATACGGTGGAAGATTCACTGATCGGCATTTATAACAGCAACACAGACGTGGCCAGACTTTCCAAAGACGGAGGGGGAATTGGTGTCTATTTGGGCAAAGTAAGAAGCCGCGGAAGCTCCATAAAAGGCTTTAAACGAGCATCATCCGGGGTCCTTCCCTGGATTAAGCAGTTGAACAATACAGCGGTCAGCGTGGACCAGCTTGGCAGAAGAAAAGGCGCTGTTGCCGTCTATCTTGATGTGTGGCATGCAGATATTCTCTCTTTTCTCGACCTGAAACTGAACAACGGCGACGACCGCCAGCGGGCACATGATATTTTTACGGGCGTATGTATTCCCGACCTCTTTATGGAGCAAGTGGAACAGCGCGGTGACTGGTATTTGTTTGACCCCCATGAAGTGAGACAAATCATGGGCTATTCGTTGGAAGATTTTTATGATGAAAAAAAAGGCTCCGGCACCTTTAGAAAAAAATACGAAGAATGCATTCAAAACGAGGCGTTGTCCAAAACGCGGGTCCCGGCTATTCAAATCATGATCAGAATCATGAAATCCCAGCTTGAAACAGGAACGCCGTTCATGTTTTACAGGGATGAAGCCAACCGCATGAATCCGAATAAGCATGCAGGGATGATTTATTCAAGTAATTTATGTACAGAAATTATGCAAAATATGTCCCCTACAGTCCAGTTTGACGAAACAGTTGATGGGGACACGATCGTTACGTATAAAAAACCCGGAGATTTTGTCGTTTGCAACCTTTCGTCCATTAATCTGGCCAAGGCTGTTCAAAAAATAGATGGTCCGCACGACATATTGGATCGGCTGATTCCCATCCAAATCCGAATGCTGGACAACGTCATTGATTTAAACACGATCGACGTCAAACAGGCTGCCATCACCAATCAAAAATACCGCGCCGTCGGCTTGGGAACGTTTGGCTGGCACCATCTGTTGGCTGTAAGCGGGATTGAGTGGGAGTCAAAAGCAGCCGTGGAGCTTGCAGACCAATTATACGAAAAGATTTCCCGGCTGGCCATTCAGGCGAGCATCGAGCTGGCAAAAGAAAAAGGCCCCTACCCTCTTTTTGAAGGCAGTGATTGGGAAACAGGAGAATATTTTCGTAAACGGGGCTATCTCGCCGGCGACAGATCGGAAAAGTGGGCAAATATAGCAGCGGAAGCCCGAACCTTCGGGTTAAGAAACGGCTATTTGATGGCTGTTGCACCCAATTCGAGCACATCTGTTATTGCAGGCTCAACAGCCAGCATCGATCCCATATTCAAACCGTTTTACCATGAAGAAAAAAAGGATTACAAATTGCCTGTAGTGGCGCCTGATTTAACCCATCATACGTACAACATATACCGAAAATCGGCCTACATCGTGGACCAGCGGTGGTCCATTCAACAAAATGCCGCAAGGCAGCGCCATGTCGATCAGTCCATTTCCTTTAATTTATATGTCCCAAACAACATTAAAGCACAGGTAATGCTAGACCTTCATCTGCAAGCTTGGGATTCGGGACTGAAAACGACTTATTATGTTCGATCAACAGCAGCCGACATTGAGGAATGTGTATGGTGCGAGTCTTGATTTGCTATGCCAGCTATAGCGGAAACACAGAAGAAACCGCGAAGATGATTCAAACTCGTTTGGATATGGAAGGATTTGAAACAGAAATGTACCGGATCGGAAAAGCCCCGATCCCGGATCCCTCCATGTTTCATGCCGTGGTCCTAGGATCTTTCACATGGGGAAAGGGCTCAACCCCCGGGATTGTAAAGGATTTTGTATATGAACTGGGTTGGAAACCGCCAAACGTATATGTATTTGGTACAGGAGATACACAATTTGGGGGCGATGAATTATTTTGCAAAGCAGCCGACAAGCTGGCGAAATTTTATCGTTCTCCTTTGGACCCCTTAAAAATAGAACAAAGCCCAAGAGGCTCCCAGGAAAACAATGTTAACAACTGGACGGAAGGAGTTATAAAGCATTGCCTAAACTTTTACAAAAAGCAGCGATTTTGAACCCTGTCAATCCGAATAAATCTACCGCCCTTTTCGGCGGAAAAGCGAGCGGAATATTAAACTGGAATGATCTTGCCTATCCCTACTTTTACGATTACCGGGAGCAAATCCGATCATTATTTTGGAGGGCCAGCGAAGTGGATATGACACAGGATGCCAAACAATTTCCGGCCCTTTCCAAACCTGAACAGGAGGCATTTCTAAAAATTATTGGACTGCTCGCCACGTTGGATGGCCCGCAAACGGATTTGGCGGCAAGAATTTCCCATTTTTCCACTGATCCATCCGTCAAATCCATTATGGCCACCATTGCGGATCAGGAAAGTGAACACAACCACAGCTATGCCTATGTTCTTTCATCCGTAACAACGCTTGATCGGCAAAATGAATCATTTGAAACCGGCAGAAAAGATAAAGTATTGATTAAAAGAAATGAACGGATCATGGACATTTATAATGAATTTGCGTTTGAACCTTCGATTCACAGCGTATTGAAGGCCATCGTGTACTCATCTTTGCTGGAAGGCTTGTTTTTCTATTCCGGGTTCGCATTTTTTTACAACCTTGCCAGACACCAAAAAATGGTTGGAACATCAACGATGATCTCTTACATTAACCGGGATGAACTTCAGCATGGCCGTTTTATGGGTGATTTATTCCGGGCTGTACTTGCAGAAAATCCTGAATACAACACGGCTGAATTTTGCAGCTGGGTATATGAACAGTTTCTTCACGCGGTTGAACAAGAAACAAGATGGAGCAGGTATGTTCTGGGCGGCATTGACGGTATCGACCTGGTTGAAATGGAAGGATATATTCAATATCGTGCCAATAAAGTGCTGAAGTTATTGGGACTAAGCGAAATTTTCCCGGACTATACGGAAAATCCGATGAAATGGATACGGGCGTATGTAGATAATTTTGATGGAACGAAAACGGACTTTTTTGAACAAAAGTCCCGCCAATATACGAAAACAAGCGATTTAAACGGGTTTGACGAACTTTAAAATCTGCGGCCATACCGAAGTGAATCGGTATGGCCGTTCATTTCAGCTCGGGTCGACTTCATCGTACGATAAATGGGTTACACTCGTATATTCGCCCTTTTTGATTTCTTTCCTGGAGGCATTTTTATTCAAATCTTCACGAACATCCATGCCGGGGGCGATGGTTGGTTTATTTTTTTTCGATCCTTTTTTTGTCATTTTATTCCCTCCTGACCCTATTATTATGGATCTCCAAACAAGAAAAATTCTTGAAATACCTATAATGGAAGCAAAGGATAAATGTGCCAAAAGCCCCATTTTATTCAAAAACCGTTTCAAAGCTTGCCAAATGGGTAAATAAACACAAATACCAATGAAAGGATGATCCGCCATGTCCTGAAAGAAAAAGCGCAATATGAATATTCATATTTAATCCATCCGCACAGGCCCCGTAGTCATCTCCGTCCTTTTTGTGAAATTGGTTTTTTGGCAAAGTCGCTGTCACTGCGCCCGGTCGATTGGCAACCAATTTTGAAAAAGTGTATCGTTCATTTCCGGTAGGCTTATTCCCACCTTAAGATTTGCCGAACGTGTCCATTCCCTTCGTTTGCTTGAATTGAATATGCCGTTACCCGTTCTTGTTTATGGTGGCGATCAAAAAACATACAACTATGTGATGATTCCATCCTCTTGAAGGGAGGGATGGCTGTGAAAAAATTTAAAGCGTGGGCAGTTAGAAATGATTGGTGGCTGCCTTGGATTGGTGTTTCTGCCACAGTAATGGGGCTGCTGATCCCGGACTCCGTTATAAAGGGCCAACTGTTCATCATCCTTAAGATCCTTAAACAATATTGGCTGCAAATGGGATTGATTGGTTGGGGAATATTTTTACACTCGGAAATACGAAAACTCAAAAAGAATGCAAACAACAATCATTCGGCAAATAAAATCAGTTGATTTTTCCCTTGATTTCACTACAGACAGGTGAACCATTTTCAGAAAATGGCAAATGATCATACATTCAAGGAGGTCAAAATCATGAGTCATTTTATGTATGGAATCCCCATCAATATGTTGGAACAGAAAAAAATCGTCAATATCGTGCCCAAAGGCGTTGAATTGATCCAGGCTCCGGAAATTTGGCAAGAAACAAAGGGAGAAGGCATCACTATCGCCGTTTTGGACACAGGCTGTGATGTCAATCATCCCGATTTAAAGGACAGGATCATCGGGGGAAGAAATTTTACGGATGATGATGGCGGTCATCCCGAGATCATCCAAGACTATAATGGCCACGGCACTCATGTCGCCGGAACGATTGCGGCAAGTGAAAACAATGAAGGGATTGTTGGAGTTGCGCCCGAATCCCATTTGCTCATCGGCAAAGTGCTCAACAAAAACGGCGCGGGTCAATATGACTGGATCATCAAAGGTATACAATATGCGGTTGAACAAAAAGTGGACATCATTTCGATGTCTTTGGGAGGGCCGGTTGATCATCCCGAATTACACGCGGCAATCAGGGAGGCTGTCAGGAAAAATGTCCTCGTTGTGTGTGCAGCCGGCAATGAAGGTGACGGCGAAGATTCAACCGATGAGTATGCCTACCCGGGGCGTTACAATGAAGTCATTTGCGTGGGGGCGATTAACTATGACCGCCGCTATCCCGATTTTACAAACTCCCATGATGAAATTGATTTGGTGGCTCCCGGAGTGGAAATTTTATCTACCCATCTAAACGGGCAATATGCGATCCTAAGCGGTACTTCGATGGCAGCCCCTCATGTATCCGGCGCACTGGCCCTGATTAAAGTTGCAGCCAACAAACGTTTTGAAAGGCAGCTGTCAGAAAGTGAATTATACGCCCAATTAATCAAACGGACCGTTCCGTTGGGGTTTTCCGCAAAAATCGAGGGGAATGGCGTCGTATATTTAACGGCACCGGAGCGGCTGGCGAAAATATTTGATGAAGAATATAAAGAAAAGCTCATCCAAGCTTGCTTAGCGGGCGGAGTCGTGAATGTTTAAAAAACAAAAGCAAGCTGTATACCAACTTGCGACTGAAGTGCCTCCGTCGGATCTGGAGGCAGCCTAATATTTTGCAATACCCTGAAACACAAATAAAAATACGCAAAGAAATCAAATTTCTTTGCGTATTTTTGAGGGGTGCCGGATGATCCGTTTATTTTATTTATGCTTTCACAACGTTTTCGGCTTGCGGTCCGCGTTGTCCTTCAACAATTTCAAATTCAACGTGTTGGCCTTCTTCCAGTGTTTTGAATCCATCTTCCTGGATTGCGCTGAAATGTACAAATACGTCGTTACCGCCTTCCACTTCAATAAAACCGAATCCTTTTTCGCTGTTAAACCATTTAACTGTACCTGTTGCCATGTAGATAAAACCTCCAAAAATTTTTTAATATGTTACTAAATATTTACCATGTAAATAAAAACTTCACATATTATAATGAATACCCACTTTTTGGAGTAGATATTCATTATAACATGTGAATGTGAACTCCAATATTTGGCACTTAAATAAAATAATCCTTTTGTTCCTCTTCATCATACAGGAATAAATATAAAAAAGCAAGAAATGGGGGAAGAATTTTTTCGCCCATTTCCATCCTTTTTCGACACTTTCCCGAAGCATTCATTTCGTTTCCGCTGTTTTGGCCGCTGGTTTCCTTTTTTTGGCAGGCTGTTTTTTCCCTTTCGGTTTTGTTCGGTCGATCGAAGCCTGCAAGGCAGCCATCAAATCATTCATTTCAGTTGCAGGAGCTTTTTCTTTTACGGTGACAAGTTCTTTTCCTGTTCTCTTCGCCTCAATAAGCTCCAACACCTTTAAACGGTAGTCGTCTCGATATTGATCGGGCCGGAATGTTGTTGTCAATTGATCAATCAGCATGATCGCAGTGTCAATTTCTTTTTTTGAAACATGATCGGAACTTGGTATGTTCGGTACTTCTGATGCCTTCCTGACTTCATCCGGATAGTGGATTGTTTCCATTAACAAAATATTTTCAAACACACGTATAACCGCCAATTGTTCTTTCGAACGGATCATAATTTTCGCAATCCCCACTTTTTCGGATTCCAGCAATGCTTTTCTCAAAAGACCATATGCTTTTCCTCCCCCATCCGGAGACATATAGTAGCTTTTGTTAAAATAAATCGGGTCTATTTCCTGCAGCTTGATAAAATCAATAATTTCAACAGCTTTTTCTTCACTGCCGGCCTTTAACTCCTTCAATTCATCTTCCTCTACAACGACAAACTTTCCTTTTGCCACCTCATAGCCCTTTACAATCTCTTTCGCTTCCACCTCCTGTTTGCAGGAAGGGCAAATCTTTTCGTATTTTATCGGGGTATGGCATTTTTCGTGCAAAGAACGAAATTTGATGTCTTTATCCTCAGTGGCAGCATGTAATTTAACAGGGATATTTACAAGGCCGAAGCTGATGCTGCCTTTCCACATCGTATGCATGAGTCTCACCTTCAGTGCGTTGTTTGTTTCCTTTAGTTTGATAAAAACGCTCATAAGAATGCACAAAAACTTTTGGTAAATGCTGTACAGTTGGGCAAAATACTTCGGGAAAGGTGTGGTTTGATGAAGATGAAACCGATGCTTCCCACTTTGTCTTTCGATTGTCCCCGCCACGGACAATGGCGGTATGAAATAAAATATGACGGCTACAGGGCTATTTTGGAGTGGAATCATGACGACATTCATCTTTGGAGCAGAAACGGAAAAGATTTACTTCCCCAGTTTCCGGAAATTCGCCACTTTCTCCTGACAAACGCCGGCTTGTTTTCAGGTGCATTTCCCCTCATGCTCGATGGTGAACTGGTCATCTTGGCAAACCCTTACAAGGCGAATTTTCAAAAACTGCAAAAAAGGGGAAGAATGAGCTCCAGGGAAAAGATCAGACATGAAGCCAAAACATGGCCCTGCCGTTACCTCGTGTTTGATGTTCTTGTCTTAAAAGGCGAAGACATGACGACATACCCGTATACCGAAAGAAAAGTAAAGCTGGAGAACTTTTTTAACAACGCAAAATGGCCTTTATTTCCCAGTCCGGGTAATGAACACTTATGCCAGTATGTTCCTGCCTTTCGTTCGCTGGAAGATGCCATCCAAACAGCAAGAGATTACGACAGCGAAGGCATCGTGGCCAAAGAGCTGCAAAGCCTTTGGGAAGCGGGAAAAAGAACGGAATCATGGCTGAAAATAAAAAACTGGAAAACGGTCTCCTGCTTTATTACAGCAATGGACGAACAAAACAACTACTTTTTTGTCGGGGTATGGAAAGGTGACGCCATATTTCCCCTTGGCCAATTTCTTTTTAATTTGGATCCCCAGACGAAAACAGCTCTTATTACGACCATCCGGCAAAATTATGACCGCCGGGAGGGAACAAAACTATTTGTAAAGCCCGGCATTTGCCTCGATCTGTATTATTTGGAATGGGCCGACGGATTGCGCGAACCCCATTTTAAAGAGCTGCGTTTTGACTTGCAACCGGAAGATTGTACATATGAACAGTTTCTCTTTGATGAAGCATCATTTCCAAGAGAAGTGCCCATTACCCATCCCGATAAACTGCTGTGGGAAACAAACGGGATCACGAAACTGGACTATATCCGTTATTTAAGAAAAGTTTCCCCTCTCATGCTCCCTTTTTTGGAAAAAAGGGCATTAACGGTTATCAGGGCACCGCATGGAATTTTCGGCGAATTTTTTTACCAAAAACATAAGCCCGATTCATCGCCTGACTTTATTGAATCCTGTTTGATCGATGATATTGATTATATTGTTTGCAACGATTTAAAGACGCTCGTATGGCTTGGCAATCAGCTTGCCATTGAGTTTCATATCCCTTTTCATACGATCGAAACCAGCTTTGTCAGTGAAATTGTCTTTGATCTCGATCCGCCTGACCGTTCGAAATTCCATTTGGCTGTACAGGCAGCAGCTTTGTTAAAAAACATATTGGACGAATTCAGCCTTTACTCCTTCGTCAAACTGTCGGGAAATAAAGGCCTGCAAGTATATGTCCCTTTGCCGGAAAATCAATTTACATGGGACGACACACGGATGTTTACATCTTTTATTGCCGATTTTCTTGTTCAATACGATCCCGATTCTTTTACAATCGAAAGATTAAAGAAAAACCGCGGGGAGCGGCTTTATGTTGATTTTATACAGCATGCGGCGGGCAAGACAATCATCGCCCCCTATTCCATGCGTAAAAACAAATCCGGGCTCATAGCTGCTCCTCTTTATTGGGAAGAGTTGACAGATGGGCTTGTCCCCGATTACTTTACATTACCAACAGTCCTGGAAAGAATCCAACAGATGGAAGATCCGTTTGCCCATTTTTTTGCCTGTAAAGAAAAGCAGCCTTTTCACGAAGCACTCCAACGGCTTAAAAAAGGGTAATCAAACAAAGGCACAGTGCCCTTTCTTCCAAAGTTAATTGCTCATTGATCTTTAACTGCGGGGTGTTTGGGTGGAAAAATTGCTGCCAACTAACAGGCATTAACCCTTTTTTGATTGTCATGACTGCTTTTCCATTTTTATAAAGGATCCGATCCGAGTAAAGTTTTTTTAATTCATAGCAATCGGGGCCTATCATAAAATTTGTTCGCTTTGATTGCTGTTTATTTGCCTTTACATTCAACGTCTTATCGCCTAAAAAAAATACAACATCATTCTGATTGACATACATGTACCAAGGATGGCTGTTTCCATGTTCATGAACTTTAAAAATGTGCCCTTTGCCACCTAAAGAAAGCTGACGCAAACGTTCCCGCCTTTCCTTTCCTTTCAGTGAAAGGATCGACCATCTTCGTATTCCTTCGGAAGAATACGCCTCGACAATCGTTTGGGAATTATGTGAAGGAATTAATAAATACGTGTTTCCATTTAAAGATTTTGCACCGTGAACCAATGCAAATGAAACGGCATTTTTTTTAAAGGTAAAATACACGCAGCGAAAAAAATAGGAAACCATGAAAAGAAAAACGGCCACTCCCGCCATATTGGCCAGGAAAAAATCCGTTCTTTTTATATTTGGCAGGATGACGACTATAAAGACTACCGCAAACAGGACGGTCTGCTGTAAATAAAGCTTTGACATAAACGAATAATGGTCCTTAATGTTCATCGCTTTCCCCCTGTATCAGGAGCTTCAATACATTATACGAGGAGGGCATCGTTTCCATGCCTAATATAAAAAAACGAACGCCAAGTAAAGGACAGGAATGGTCATTATTGATAATACGGTTGATATAAAGACACCGAGCGAAGCATAGTTGGCATCAGCACCGTATTTGTAGGAAAAAAGGGACATTGTGGGAGCGGATGGCATGCCGGATATCAATGCGGCAATCACGAGCAAAGGGGACGGCACCTGCAAAAAAATAAACGGAAATAGCAGGAAAGGAATAACAAGCAGCCTTGCAATGGCTGATATCCATAATGTTGAAGTTGTTAACGCCTGAATGACGCTGTTGATCTTTATTTCGGCAAGCAGGCTGCCTATCATGATCATCGACAGCGGGATGGTCATTTTCCCGATGGTTTCCAATGTATTGGCTAAAATGACGGGCATGGTGAAAGGAAAAAACATAAAGATCAGGCCTGCGATTGTCGCAACAATTCCCGGATTCAAAACAATCTCCCGCCAACGAATTTTCACGCTTTCTTTGGCAAAGATCCATATCCCGTAAGTCCATATGAAAATGAAATAACCTATATTAAAGATCGTTGCGTATACCACTCCTTTTTCTCCAAACAGGATAAAGCAAACGGCATAGCCGATAAATCCTTGATTTCCAAAAATGATCAGCCCTTCATAAACGCTTTTTTTGTTATCCGGCAGGCCGGAACGCTTTTTCATCCAGGCAGCCAGCAGGCAGCTTGCGAAAAGGATATAAACAGACATGGAAACCAGCCATGAAAATTCTGCCAGCAAATCAATCTGAAAAGGAATATTCAGGGAATATAAAATCAAAGCGGGCAACGTGACATATAAAAGAAGCTGTGTGTATACCTCCGTGGCGTTCTTGCCGATGACGTTTCTTTTTCTGCAAACAAACCCTATGGACGCAATGAAAAAAAGCATGCTCATTTCCTGTAAAAAATGAATGATTGCATTCACCCGGATCCCCCCTCCCCTTTTACTTTATGAAAAAAATCATTTTCTGACTTATATAAAACAAAAAAGCCTTCAATTCTCCTGCATGGAATTGAAGGCTTCACCAGTCTTACTTTAAAATCCTGAAAACGAGCGGGATCCGATAAATTTCACCACTATATGCCTTTACTGCACCGATGATCGTAAATACGACGGCAAGTAAGCCTAGAATGGGCAACAGGACGAATCCGATCAAAACGATCATCAGAATATACGCCACAATACCGTAGACTGAATAGGAAATAAAGAAGTTTAAATACTCTTTTCCATGAAAATCGACGAAAGCCGATTCATCTTTTTTAAGCAGCCATATGATCAGCGGTCCAATCAGTGCTGAAAAAAAGCTGGTCACATATATGGCGGTTGCCAGCACTCTTTCATTGTTCGAAACTGTATCCATTATGATACCCCCTATCTTTACACCTTGATACTTTTACGTATATCCCTATTTAAAAGTTTCATCCTTATGATAATTTTTTTTGGACAGGCATAGGATATAGTAGCGATTCGACGGGACGGGGTGGATAAGCCAGATGTCAAACGGGTGGGCTGTGGAACTGTTGGAATTTCTCGGACAATACGGGGTTGCGGGTATTGCAATCGGACTGATGATTGAGGTGATTCCAAGCGAGATTGTTCTTGGATACGGCGGCTATTTGGTGTCAGCGGGGAAAATATCGTTTTTATCGGCTTTGATTGCCGGAATGTTTGGTGGAACGATGGCCCAGCTTTTTTTATACTGGCTTGGCATTTACGGAGGCCGCCCCTTTTTTGACCGGTACGGGAAATATTTACTCATCCGGCCGAAACATTTGGATGCAGCGGAAAGATGGTTTCACCGCCATGGAACGATCGTCATTTTCACTGCCCGTTTTATTCCGGTCATCAGGCATGCGATCTCCATACCGGCAGGTATCGCGAAAATGCCATTTTACCAATTTACGGTTTATACAATGGCCGCAATGATTCCGTGGACCATTCTATTTCTATTCATCGGCATGGAGCTCGGCGCCTATTGGGAACAAATTGGAAAAGTGGCCGGGGCCTACCTGAAACCGATTATCATCATTGCTTTAAGTGGTTTGCTTGCATACTTTCTACTAAAACGCTTCATTGTAAAATATGTGTCGAAAAAGAGAAAATAATTTATAAATAAAATGCATATTTACTATATCCAAATAAAAAATTTTTTTGTATGATATGGTTAGAAAATCAAAATTAAATACAGCTCATAATTGAGGGAAGGCAAATGGTGCGCCACCAGTCCTGTTTCTTGGCTGGTCTTAGTGGGTTCGATTCCCACCCCGAAATTTTTTATGCAACTTTTAAAAAATTTCGAGGGCAGGATCGGACACCACACCTGCCCTGGGCAGGAGGGGTTCAAAATGCTCAAGAAACGTGAAGTAAACGGGCATGAATGCAGAACTTTGTTTGATTTGATGACGCATCCCGATGTCTTCCCTTATGTTCGTCAAAAAGCGTTTTCCTATGATGAATACGTCTTTTTGACAAAGCAGACAATTGAAGCAGAAGAACGGGGAGAATTGGTTTCCAGAACGATACTTGATGAATGGGAAAATCCGATCGGAACTATTAATTTATATGATATTGATTCAAAAGCCGGTTTTTTGGGCACCTGGATTGGCAAGCCATTTCATGGAAAAGGATATAATAATAGCGCCAAGGATGCCTTTTTCAAAGAATTATTTTTCGAACAGGATATTGAAACGGTTTATATGAGAATCAGGAAAGAAAACATCCGATCCAAAAAGGCTGCCGAAAAGCTGCCATATGCCCTGCAGGTAAATGAAACGAAGCTGGACGTCTTTCAAAAGCTGAATGCCGATGGGTATATTTATGACCTTTACGAAGTGCCAAAAGATTTATATATGATGAACTTGATGAGACATTCTTTGCAAGAGGAAGAAACACAGCCGTTGGAAGCTTAAAAAGGCTACATGGCAGTCAGGAAATACTAAACGTTTTAACGGCTTCAGCCCTGTATTGAAGCAGGCTGAAGCCGTTTATTTTACTTTTTGAAGCTCTTCAAACTCGCGCTCTTAAAATATCAGTCTATTCAAAGTTTGATATACTAATTGAAGCAAGCATGATACGAGGTTACTCGAAGAAGCGGCTTTTCTGCGATAAGTCAACATCGGTTGATAAGTCACCGCGTTTCCTTTACCTTGCCGGAGACACTCCAGTTGTACGCCGACAAACAGGACTCGCGCTTTGTTCCTGCCGGCAGGGCAAGTTTAAGATTGATCATCCCCGATTAGCGTGTTATAGAGATTTCTAAGTTCATGCGTTTTGTACAGCTCCAATTTTTTTCGCTTTTCCGGATGATAACGGATTCCTTTTTCTTTCAATCTGGCAATAAACCATCCTTTTGAAAAACGGTACGCCATCACCATCTCCCCCTTTTATGCGTGTCAAATAATATATGCTCGCCGAAGAAGAATGTTTCGGGGGATTCCGCGCAGCTGCATGTGTTATAAATAAATATTCCAAATAGCGTTTTAATACGAAATGGGAAGCTCTGTTTTCTTTGAGCTTCCCTTTTTGTTTTACATGGGTACACTTTCATCAAAATCAGTTTGAAATTTGCTGGAAACAATCTTCACATATGAAACTTCCTTCGTTTTTCAAATACGCTTTTATTTCAGTCATCCCTTTACGCTTCGGATAATGCATTTTTATAAAAACAACCTCGCCGCCCTTGATTTCTTTACCACATATAGAACACTTAGGCTTTTCTCCGAACAGTTATATCACCCCTTGCATCTTATTACGAATTAGGTTCATAAAAGTTCCTTTAAAAGATGAATATCAAATGCTATTTTGTGATTTTGAAAGACGAAAGCTATCACACGTTTCTGTCGTCTCAAATACTGTTAATAGAAACTCTTTCATATTTTCTACTTTCATTGCTTCGGCTATCTATATACAAAAGAACGAACCGGTTCTTACCGGTTCGTTCTTTTTGAAAGGACTTTATTTATTTTCCAATAAATTGCTGGGTCCAGTAGTTGCCATTTTCAACATGGCCTACACCAATATGAGTATAGCTGCTGTTTAAAATGTTTTCGCGGTGGCCTTGGCTGTTCATCCAGGCTTGTACGACTTCCTGTGGCGTACGCTGTCCCATGGCAATGTTTTCACCCGCTGAACGGTAGCTGATGCCGAATTTTTTCATCATGTCAAACGGAGAGCCGTATGTCGGGCTGTTATGATCGAAATAGTTGTTGGCAGCCATGTCTTTTGATTTTTCACGAGCCACTTTGCTCAATTCCAAATCAACCTTCAGGGGAGCCAAACCATTTTTTGATCTTTCTGCATTCGTCAAATCTACTACTTGCTGTTCGTAAGCACTCAATTTATAACCATTTTGCTCAGTTGGTTTTTGTTCTTCTTGTTTGCCAGGTTGTTTTTCTGGTGCTGGTGCCGGGTCAGCCGGTGCTGGTGCCGGGTTAGTTGGTGCAGGTGCAGGCTTTTTTACTTGCTCCTTTTCGGCTGGTTGTTTTTCTTTCGGAGTTTTTTCCCATGGCTTGTATTTATAAATGAATGGCTTGCACCAATCATTCATATTTGAAAAATCACCAGTTTGGTAGTAATAATACACCTTTACATGTTGTTGTCCTGAATTCTGCTGTGCGGCATCCGCTTTTCCTCCTGCCAGAGGGGATGCCATCAATGCAACTGCAGCTGCAGCTGATACGACGAGCTTTTTCATTGCTGTTTTCCTCCTTGTTTTCTTTTTCTGGTTTTATATTAACATGGGATTTTTGTAATATTTCAGGGAGGAATTGCCATGAACACCATCTGCTCCAACGGAAATTCTGCAATATGCATCAAATCTTTATAAGACAACTTTTTCTCAGTTTCTCGTTTATATGAAATTTTCCATTTGCCGTATACTAAAACCAAAAACTACTAAAATATGACGGTTGACAAATCCGGAAAAGAGGGTTCTTTGTTACATTTGTTACATCGTTATGTCGAATGTGACCGTTATTTTATTCATCTATACCTTGGGCCCTGGCGATTTCATAAATCATTCACAGAGGTATAAAACTCCTTTCTTCGGTTATTCTAAAAAAAATAAAGGAGGTTCCAATGAGTACGAAATATCGCTGTCCAAGTTGTAAAACAAATCGTTCCAGGTTCAACATTATTGAACAAGTTGTCCAGGCGGTAAAACTGGATCCGCAAACAGGAGATATTATCGAAAAATATGAAAATGAAGCTGACGCAGGCCCATTGCATACTATTTACAATGGGCCTGAAAGAAGGATCCAATGTGGGATTTGCGGATTGATTGAAGAAGAAAAGATATTTGCAAAATATGGTGAACAATGACCCGTTTTGTTCACAAGCGGGTCATTGTTTTTTAGCGTTCTCTTGAAGGGCGGGCAGGCTGGTTTGAAGTCCGCAACGGAATTTCTTTTAAGAAAAATGCCGTTAACAGCGCCGCGCAAAGGATGATGATTGTGTCAATCATAAATACGTGTGTCAGCCCATAGTCCAAAGCTTCACGCACCGAAACAACCAATTGGCCGACGGGCTGTTTATACTCGGGCGGAATGGAAACAAGCAGTTTTGATAAGCGGCTGTGATCCATTAATATTTGCGGGTCTTGTATTTGCAAAATCTTTTTTCTCAGACCGGATGGCATGTTCAGGGGTCCCAAAGAAAGCTTTGCGCCTGAAGCAAGATGGGCCTTCATGGAATAATTTAAAAATGTGCCCATGATCGCTACTCCAATCGTCCCTCCCATTTGCCTGAACAATTGTGCTGAGGCCGTGGCAACACCAAGGTAGTCATGCGATACCGCATTTTGAATGGTCAGCATAAAAATCGGGAACGCAATTCCAAGCCCAATCCCCACAATGATCAAATTCGATATAACCCTTAAGCCGGAAGCATCAAAACTCAAGATGGATAATAAAAAAGTTCCGCCCCCCATTATAAATAATCCTGACAAGGCAAACAATTTATATTTCCCTGTCTTAGTAATCAACTGGCCGATGATCGCGCTGGCCGCAACCATGCTTAATGTCATGGACATCATGAACATGCCGGATTTTGTTGCGGAAGCACCCATAACCCCCTGGATAAACATCGGCATATACATGATTGTTCCAAACATGCCGGCGCCAAGCAAAAAGCCCAAAAAGTTGGAAATTGTAAAAACGCCATTTTTAAATAAATGAAGGGGCAAAACGGGATTTTTAACCTTTCTTTCCACTATCATGAAGCAAACGAAAAAGATGGCCGTTCCAGCCAACAACGAGATGATCGGGACGGAACCCCATCCGTACTCATTTCCTCCCCAGGTAAATGCGAGTAAAAGCGGTATGATCGTCAAAGTGATCAGAATCGATCCCATGTAATCTACAGCCTGAGGAACACCCCGCTGCCAATATGGAAACAGCTTCCAGATCATAAGGAAAGCAACGGCTCCAAAAGGAAGGAACACCCAAAAAATCCAATGCCAATCGGAGTGATCGACAATCCATCCCCCGAAAGTCGGTCCCAGTACACTTGACAGCCCAAATACACTGCTCATAATTCCCTGCCATTTTCCGCGCTCCCGCGGTGAAAACAAATCACCTACTACAGTAAAGGCGGTAGACATGATCATACCGGCACCAAATCCCTGAATCCCTCTATATATAATAAGCTGTATAATCGTATTCGAAAATCCGCACATCATCGAACCGACCGAAAAAACGCCTATCCCAATCAATATAAACGGCTTCCTTCCGTACAGATCGGATAATTTACCGACAAGAACAGCCGTGACAGAACTTGCCAGCATAAAGATGGTAAACACCCAACTGTATAAATGCATTCCGCCCAAATCAGAAATAATTTTCGGCAATGCTGTCCCAATAATGGTTTGATTCAAAGAAGCGAATAACATGGCAGACATAATGGCCAGCATGATAAACCGTTTTTTTCTGTCGCTTAAATTCTCCACAGGAGCATCCTCCCCGTCCCGAAAGCTTTTTTACCCATTCATATTTAGGTATACGAAATATTTATAATAATTTTTTACTATATACGGAAATTTCCTGCGGGTCAATTAGAAAAGACCGATCACGCTTTTGTTGTCGGGGAAATATGCATCCAGCACGCCGTATTTTCAGCTAAAGGCAGCCGGGTCAACATCATATAAAAAAACTCCACTCTGATGGTGGAGTTCTTTTTCGTAAAACATCTTTATTTTGTTTGCAGCACTTTTACCGCTTTTTTCAGCTGGGGATCGTTTTTCTGAAGATGTTCCTGGATTTTCGTCATTAAAGCAACGGTTGTTTCCCCGGTTAGTACACCTGTTACCTTTAAGTCGTTTTGTTTTTGAAATTCCATTACGGCCTCTTTCGTATCCGAATCAAAATACGAATCAACTTTGCCGGGTTTGTATCCCAATTCCTTCAAGATTTGTTCGGCTGTTTTTACGTCGGATGAGGCTGAGTCCTCTTTCAATTCCTTTTCAGGATTTATATAAGGCAGGGTGGCATAATCCGGCAAGGAGACAGGATAGTCTGGCTCAATCCCTTTTTCATTGATCCAATTTCCTTTTGGAGTCAGCCATTTTGCCATCGTATATTTAAGATTGGCTCCATCCTGGAATTTTTCAGTCGTTTGTACAGTTCCTTTTCCAAAACTTGTTTTTCCAACCAATGGAATGTTGGCAGATTCGCTGGCTGCTGCAGCCAGTATTTCGGCTGCGCTGGCACTCCCTTCATCAATTAATATGACCGTTGGAACCGAAATCTTTTTGCCTTCCTCTGCGACGTATTTTTCAACTTGTCCATCTTTATATGCCACTTGGAACAGCGTTTTGCCTTCCGGCACAAACATATTTGAAATGTCGATTGCCTGCTCCATCAGACCGCCGGGATTTTTTCTTAAATCAAGGATCAAACCTTTCATATCTTTCTCTTCCATCTCTTTTAAAGCATCTTCCAAATCTTTATCCGTATGGGTAGAGAAACTTGTGATTTGAATTTTCGCAATCCCGTCTTCAAGCATTTCCGAATAAACAGTATTGATGGGGATCTCATCCCGTGTGATCGTCATTTTGATCGGATCTTCCTTATCTTGACGAATGATGGACAATGTTACTTTCGTCCCTTTTTTTCCGCGGATCAAAAGAACTGCTTCGTTGGCGCTCATGCCTTTTACGCTCTTTCCATCGACCTCAACAATTTTATCGTTTGGTTTCAGCCCGGCTTTTTCGGCGGGAGAACCTTTAATCGGGGAAACGACGACGATATCCCCGTTTAATTCCTGGATTTCCGCACCAACGCCTTCAAAAGATGATGTAATACTATCTTCGAACATCTTGCTTTCTTCTTTGGTCATATAATCGGAATATGGATCATCCAGTGACTTTACCATTCCGTCAATGGCCCCGTCGATCAAATCGTCTTCGTTTATATCTGCAAAATAGCCTTTTTTAATTTGGTCGTACGCTTTGTACAGCTTATTAAATTCTTTCCGTTCCTGCATGACCACATTTGCGGCTTTGTCATCACCAAAGGAGAGGGCAAAAATTGTAGTGCCGGCCGTTAAAAATACGATCAGGAAAATGATCATGACGAATTTGAACTTTTTTATTTGGATAAAACCGCCGTTTTGCGGGGTTTCATTTACCTGGTTTTGGTCTTCTTTCAACGATCTCACCACTTTCGTATCCTGGGGCTTCCATCTTAAGCCATCTGCATACCAGCTACTTTATTTTATCAATTTTCATCCCGCCACGTAAAGAGACTTCATGCCCGATGGCATTTAAACCAAAAAAAACGCCTTTTAAAAAGGCAAATGAAAAAACATTACATTTTTGATACATGGTCAAAATATTCTTCCAATGTCCAGTTGTGTTTAAAAATTACCTCGGATGCTTTTTTGCCTACATATCTGAAGTGCCACGGCTCATAGCTGAACCCGGTTATATTTTCTTTTCCTTTCGGATAACGGAGGATGAAACCATATAAATGAGCATTGTTTTTAAGCCATTGTCCTTCCTCCATGTCTCCAAATTCCTCCGATAAGGCAAATTGGACCGATTCACTCGTTATATCCATGGCAAGGCCGGTTTGATGTTCGCTGTTTCCCGGAATGGCCACAACTTCAGAAGCCTTCTCTTCTCCCGCTTGAACTATTTCATTTTCAAAAAGGGCTTGTTGGCGGCCGTATGAACGATATCCGGAAGAGGCATATAATTGAATGCCGTCCTTCGCTGCAGCCTGAAACATTTGTTCCAACGCATTTGCAGCTTCTTTTCGCAAATAGCTTTTTTCGATATCTTGATCTCCAAATGCAAACGCCACTTTGGGACGGACTAAATCTTCCGGTTCATAATCACCCGGCAAACCATATATCTTGTTGACGAGTACGAGCATATTATCGGGATTGGCAATTTCTTTTTTTCCTTTTACTTCCACAATTTCATTGAAATGAGCTGCTTCTAGTGTCAAGTCCGGATCACTGGGCTTTTGCCCACTTGATTGATCTGCCTGACTGGCAGGCTGTTCTCCATTTGAAGTCGAATTGCCGTTCTTCCCTTGCAGAACGTTCCAATCGCATCCGGCAAGCAAAACCGTCACAGCCAGGATGCTTACATATTTTTTCATAAAAAACCTCACTTCTTTGCAAGTGCATTTCAACTGGGGTTATGGACACATGAGTCCAATGCAACTTCCATCATATCATGAAATGTTGTTTGCCTCTCTTCAGGCGTTGTCAATTCACCTGTTAATATGTGATCACTGACCGTCAGAATGGATAAGGCTTTTCTTCCGAATTTCGCAGCAAGCGTATACAGTGCGGCTGTTTCCATTTCGATCGCAAGTATGCCGTAGCGTGCCCATTTTTCATGGTCGGCGTTATCATTATAAAACATGTCGGCCGTAAAAACGCTGCCCACTTTTATATTCAAGCCCTTCCCGATCCCCGTATCATAAGCTTTTTTCAATAAATCAAACGATGCGGTAGGGGCGTAATCAATTCCTCCGAAGGTAAGCCTGTTGATTTGCGAATCGGTTGAGGCGGACATGGCCAAAATGACGTCACGCAACTGTACATCTTTTTGGATGGCTCCGCATGTTCCGACCCTGATCAAGTTTTGTACACCGTAGCTCTCCATCAGCTCATGAATATAAATGGAAATGGAAGGAACGCCCATCCCGGTTCCTTGTACCGATATTTTTTTCCCTTTATATTCACCGGTAAAACCAAGCATGTTGCGGACTTCGTTGTAACAATGCACATTTTCAAGGAACGTTTCCGCAATATGCTTGGCCCGCAGCGGATCACCGGGCAAAAGAACCGTTTCGGCTATTTCATTTGACTTGGCAGCAATATGTATGCTCATACTCTTCCCTAACCCCCTTATCTAAAAACAATCAATCCCATTTTAAAGGTTTCAAACCTTACATGCAAATCTCAATCAAATCTGAAATTTTCCGCAATCTTGCTGATTTGCAATCTTGCATCTCTCATCATTGATTCTATTAATTGTTTTACAGACGGAACATCGTCAATTAATCCGGCCACTTGGCCGCTGTTGACATACCCATGTTGAAAATCTCCATCAATCGCTCCCTTAATGTGATAGGTTTCGGACGTTTTCTGTTGGAATTCTCTAAATGTCATCCCTCTTTGTTCAAGATCGGCAAGTCCCTCGGCATACTCTCCTTTTAAAACTCTTCTGACTCTGCCATAGGGTCTGCCCAAAACGATTGTATCCTCACCGTTGGCCTTTAATAGTTTTTCTTTGTAGGTTTGATGGAAAGGAGCTTCCGCGGTTGCGATCAACCTGGTCCCGATCTGGACGCCGCTGGCGCCGAGCATGAGTGCTGCAGCCAGGCCTTTGCCATCGCCAATCCCCCCTGCAGCAAAGACGGGAATTTTTACTTTTTTTACAATTTGCGGTATGAGAGTGAACGTGGTTAATTCCAGGGATGAGTTGATGCCTGCCGCCTCATAGCCTTCAGCTACAAGTATGTCTGCGCCCGCCTTTTCTGCTTTTTTTGCATGGAGCACGGAAGCAACAACCACAATGATCCGAATGCCATTTTGCTTGAGTATGGGAATATACGGAGCCGGATTCCCCGCGGACAAAGTAACAGCGGAAACCTGATGTTTTATCGCCAGACGGATGATGTCATCCACATATTCAGATACGGTCAGTGCGATATTTAACGCAAACGGCTGTGCGGTCCTTTTTTTCGTTTCCATGATGATCTGTTCGATGGCACCGGGGGCCATTGTGCCGCAGCCGATTGTCCCCAGCCCGCCCGCGTTGGAGACGGCGGCGACCAGGATAGCATTGCTGATGTTTCCCATGCCTCCTTGAATAATTGGATATTTAATCGACAATATCTCACATGCTTGTTTCAATTTTCAGCACCTTCCTTAAAATAGCGTTATAATAGAATGGAACAGATTTCTTGCTATGGAGGGAAAAAAGATGAAAATCAATTATCATCAACATAGTCCTAAGGTCGATCCATCCGTCTTTATTGCGCCGGGAGCGTATCTCATCGGTGATGTGACGGTCGGGGAAGAGTCGACCATCTGGTTTAATGCTGTCTTGCGCGGTGATGAGGGCCCGATACATATAGGAGCAAGATGCAGCATACAAGATAATTCCACCATTCATATGTATGAGGGTTGTCCTGCCATCATTGAAGATGAAGTGACGGTCGGCCATAACGTGATTTTGCATGGGTGTAAAATTGGGAAACGCTCCATTATCGGCATGGGATCCACCATTTTGGATGATGTTGAAATTGGCGAAGAATGCATCATCGGCGCCAATACCTTAATTCCTTCGGGCAAAAAAATTCCACCGAGATCCCTTGTTGTGGGCTCACCCGGCAAGGTGATGCGGAGTTTGAATGATAAAGATTTGGAACTGATTCAATTATCGATCGATACGTATGTCCAAAAAGGAAAAGAATACCAATCACTCATAAAATAACACGATTGTCACCGCCCAAGTTTGATAAGGCGGTGACTTTATTAGTTTACAATGTAAGGATGATCATTGACGTCGTACGATTTGTCTTTCTTTCGCAAATCATTTCCTTTTTCAAACACACTTTCAAAAAAATCGCTGGCAGGGTTCGCCAACAACTGATAGTATTGCCGGAACAGCAAAGCCGCATGGTTCCCGTTCCACCTTGGGGGCAGCAGCTCCTTTGGCAAACCGGGGTCAATGAATAAAAATTTTCTGTATTCGTGGACAAGCTTCGTGCGCTCCACAAAGCAGTCGGCATTGGACATATGCCCTTCATGAATCAGGCTTTGGTGGACGATAAACTGTTTGCCATACGTTGTGATGAACGCTTCATATTTTTCTTCTATCTCTTCCAAAGGCCAGCTTCGTCCGACAAGCTGGATGTTGTCCTGCGGCCCGAGATAATCGGCGACGAAAAAGTCGACAAACTCTTCAATATCATATTTTTCAATCAAAAGCTTAACTTCTTTTTCAAGATTATTCGGAGAGATCCAGCAGCTATGCGTAAAACTTCCAAAGCCGCTCCAAAGCAGCTCCTTTCGTAAATCATCCCTGATTTGCCGCTTTTCTTCAGGAATCGAATACATGAGCATGCGCCATTTTCCGTCCCATTCATGGGGATCCAGCTTAAATATCCTCCGCCCGGCCTCATCCATTCGGTTTACCCCTCGCGGGGTTAGAAAATAATAACTTTTATTCCCTTTTCTTTCAGATTGAAGCCAACCCTGTTTGACCATTCTGGAAACGGCGACTCTTACCGCCTGTTCATTATGCCCAAACTCTTTCAACAAACGAATCAGGCTGCCAATCCAAATTTTATTTCCATAATGACGAATATAATCGCCATATATCGTAAAAATCATTGACTGTGTATTAAAACCCATGAATTTGTCACTCATTTCATCAGCAAAAATCGTTACTTAAGGTCATTATACCACGGCACCCGCCTTGAAATCATTCGACAGCGATTGAGCAGGACTGAATCGAGTAGGAGGGGTGACTAGCCCCCGACCTCTCACGCCACCGTACGTACCGTTCAGTATACGGCGGTTCAATTAAGATGAATAACG
>NZ_JBFEGN010000046.1:0-31980 GCF_047228825.1 Siminovitchia jepli | reverse complement strand
TAAAACAAGAAGAATCTTTGGCAATTTAAGAATAGACACAGTTAATTTACATAACTATTTACTATACATAACCCTTATTATGTGAAGCTTCACATAATAAGGGGAAAGTAGAAAAATTTAATAGGACAGTAGATTCCTTCCTGGGGGAGGTCGCGCTTGAAAAGCCAAATACCTTAGATCGCTTGAATGAGCTTTTTCAAGTATGGCTTACTGAGTGTTATCAGAATAAACCTCATTCCGCCCTAGGGGAGAAAATCAGTCCTGAATCGGCCTTTCGAAATGACAGAAAAGCACTCCGGTTCATTGATCCAGATACCTTGGCAAATGCCTTCTTACATTGTGAAACGCGGAAGGTGGATAAATCAGGATGTATCAGTTTTATGGATCAAAAATACGAAGTTGGACTTTCCTTTATTGGTCGTCGGGTGGACGTTGTGTATGATCCTTCCAATCTGGAAGAGCTAACGATTGAGTATGAGGGCTATTCTCCATGGAAAGCCCGGAAGCTTGTGATTGGTGAGAGAGCCGGAAAACGGCCGGAAATGCCTTCACATCTTCAAACAACTGAGGCGGCTTCATCCAGACTATTAAAAGCAGCTGAACAAAAATATCAAAAGCGCCAGATTGAACAGGTACCTGCCGTTACCTTCCGTGCTGTTTGGAAGGAGGATGGCAAAAATGTTTGAGGCGTTTTACGGAATGGAACATACCCCTTTTTCTCGGGATATTCCAACAGATAAACTTTATAATTCTTCCATGATGCAAGAAATTCTTGGCAGACTTAAGTATACGGCCGATAAACAGCTTTTTGCGATTTTAACCGGTGATTGCGGGACTGGAAAAACCACTACTATTCGAAAGTTTGTAGATCGGCTTGATAATGGGAAATTTCAGCTGCTTTATTTATCCGATTCAAAATTGACTCCCCGGCATTTTTATAAAGGGTTGTTGGAGCAACTAGGCACAGAGGCAAAGTTTTACAGAGGTGATGCCAAAAGGCAGCTTCACCGAGAGATTGAATTAATGCGGGGAATTCGCGGGATTCATCCTGTTTGCGTGGTGGACGAGGCTCATCTTTTAGATCGTGAAATGCTTGAAGAGGTCAGATTCCTGCTTAATTTCAAAATGGATGCCCAGAGCCCGATGGCCCTTATTCTTGTGGGGCAGAGTGAATTATGGGACCGTCTAAGGCTTCAATCATTTGCGGCCATTCGCCAGAGAATAGATATACAATTTAAATTGGGACATTTTGATCGTGCACAGGTTGAGGATTATGTATCACAGCATCTTCAATACGCGGGAGTAGATCAACAAATCTTTTCCGATAAGGCATTGGATGAGATTCATCGTTTTTCCGGAGGAGCCGCAAGGCTCATCAATAAAGTTTGTACGCATGGTCTTCTTTATGGAGCGCAAAACGGCCGGCGAATAATCGATGATCATATGGTTAAGCAAGTTATTCAGGGAGAATTGTCATGATGCGGCAATGGTTTCCCATGAGGTATCATAAAGATTTAGGTTGTTGGCTAATGGTAAAAGGTGATTCCGGATATATGATGCATTGCGGAGAAACGTTTGAACTTAGTATCGGGAAAGATAGAAGTGTGCCTTGTCGCTTAGAATTAGGTAGACAATGGTATGTCCTCATTGGTCCGGAGGGTATTAAACTAAATTTACGAACAAGTGAAATTTATAATATTGCGATTTAAAGTTAAACGGGAAGCAGGAAAAACGGCTTCCCTTTAATTTTGGACACAGATTTCATCAAAATCCGGACAATTAATAACGTCAAATCAATGACAATATATATTGTCAGTAACAGTTGACAATTTAAGAGATATTAAAAGAAGTATAATCAGAAATGTTCGAGAAAAAGTAAGTAAAGGCAACCATTAACAATTTAATTTTAAGAGGTTGAAAAGTGATTAAAGAAAGTTAATGGAAATGAGCAGATTTTTGTAGAGTTGCTTTGTATCACGGCACGCTATGTGGGAAAATTGCTTTTTGTGAACCTTCGGCGTACCTTTTTTGAACCCTTTGCGAACTCGAACCGTACAAAAATCTCTAAAAACCATGTTATATTGTTAGTATCAAAGGATTAGGCGGACGAGAACAGCCAGTTTTGTTTTTCCTTTGTAGGACCTTTCCGTTTTGGATGGGTCTTTTTTATTGCTGTTAAACAAAGAGGGAGGGATTTACCAATTAGAAACAGTTTGTATGAAACCCAACCAAAGCCTGTAGCCAATATTTACTTATTCTAAATGAAGGAGGAAGTTGATTGATGAACACTGAGGAAAGGTCGGTTCAAAATGAACCAACAGGAAAGAACACAACCAAACCAAAACGAAAGAAAAAACGATCAAATGTTAAGCCAGAGGGCTTTCATGAGTTTGAAGCGTTAGCAAAAGGAATTTTAGAAGGGCAGGATGTTTCCTACTTTGAATGGCTCCATAAGAAACATCAGGAAGTTGTTCTCCATTTTAATTTATCAAATAAAGATTTCATTGCCGAAATGGCAAGGGAGGTGGATTGATCTATGAATCAGGTGATTACAACCATACGAAATATTACGGACGGAATTAAACCGGTGGCACCTGTGTTAGCCGGTTTAATTCTTGTCGTAATCGGTCTCTTATGGACATTTGCCAGAGATCCTCAAAAGAAAGATATGTATTCAGGATGGATGGTCAATGTATTCATTGGATTTGCCCTTGTTTATTTGGCAGCGTCCCTTGTTAGCTGGTTCTCAGGGCGTGTGGTTGGATTTTAATAGAAAAAGAGCAATCGAGTTATTTTAAAGAAGAAAGAGGGTGTCAAGATGAGGGAATTAATCATTCGGTTCGGTAAAGAAGGTGAATATTACCGGGAGTTGGATGAAGATAGGAATTACTTTTTATGGGAAGCAGACGAAATTCTCCAGAAAATAAAAATACGGCTTGATCAAGAGAAGCGAACGGTGAAACAGAAAACAATCGAATTGTGGATGAATGGTCAAAAGGTACTGGTAACTCAAATGAGTTTTGACAAAGAACAATCTCTTGAAAAGCAACTGGAAGAAGCATTGTGTAAAACTAATAAAGAACAGCGCCAGCACGTAAAAAATTTTAAGGAATGTGCAGAAAAGGAACGTCAGCTTTTTTTAAATAGAGAGTTCAAAACTTTTGCCATTCGGTTTGATCAGGTGTTGGGAAAGCCCGATATGGTACCATTTCCTTTGGTTTTGGAAGTTGACAAGTTGAAAAAGTTATTTGATGAGGTATATCCACATGTAGCAACGGGCTTTTATTCCGAATTGGAAGAAACCATCACTTCAATTGATTCATCTTACCGAACTATAGTCAAACAGATCCGGCAGAATAAAACATCCGCTAATGACGCAGCATTTAATAAAGAAGTAGAGTTGTGGTTTGAAGAAGATGAATACTTTTCAAAGTTTGTTCAGTATGCCGCCGCCAGTTTTCAATCAGTATCGAAAAAACGAATAGATGCACTTTATCCACGTTTTCGTCCATATCAAGAGTTGGAGACGTTTTTGTTTGAAGTATTAGCTTGTAAAAAGGGATTTTCAGATGCTTATACATTGCATGCTGAATTGAACAATGCATTTCTAAAAGAATATGATCAGATTTTGTTTCAAGGGACCGTGCTAAAAAAAGACGAGATGGTGGAATCGCTGGTATTGGCTCCAGTCATCCAAAAGCACTGGGATAAACTGCCTGAAATAATGGACATTGACGGAAAGGTGATTCTGGATGCAGAACAGGAACAAGTTACTGTATCAGACATTGAGGAAGCCTTGGCGGACCTTCATGCAAATGACAAAGGGCGGTACTTCCTATGCATATGCCCTGAATGCCAGCAGCAGGAGGCATTCATTTATAAAAACAATCCCAGTTTTATTCAATGTAACCGTGAAAACCAATGCGGTGAGCGTTTGATCTTGCATTTTGAAGAGAAGGATGAAGTTCTGTCTCTCAAAACGATATCGGAGAAATATCCAAATCTTACGAAAAAGCAGACCCAGGCCCTTGACTGGATGACCCGGTTCATGAAGCATATGCAGAATCATTTTGACAGTCCTACGCTTGATAACGGATATAGAGGGCTCTCAAAAGAAACAACGAAGCCGTTTATAGTTGATTTATTAAATGAGGCCTACGTTCAAAAAATGTTTGAAACAGGAAAAGAGCTTTTTCCCAAGAATTATTCAACAAATGAGTGGATGTGCAAACGGAACTTAATTTTTCCAATCTACGGAGACGATGGACATTTGGATCGCATATTATTACGATCCAGTATTGTTCCTTGTATAGAACCAAAAGAACTTCAACTGATTGTAAATCCCTCAAAAGAAACGAGGGACTTTTTTATTGACATCCCTAACAAATCGAACACATTGGTCATTAGTGAAGCGATTTTAGATGCTGCATCTTTTCGTGAAGTGGATCCTGCTGTTGGAGTGTTGGCTTTGACCGGTGCGGCCAAGACCAGAAAGATGTGTCAATTTATTTTGGAAAATAAAGCATTGCTCCAAGATAAAAATATTATATTGGCTTTAGATGCAGATCAAGCGGGGGAAAAGGCAACAAAGGAGATGATCGATACATTGGAGCAAATACAGGCTGAATATCAAGTTTTTCCTTTTCCGGCTGGTATAAAAGATGCTAATGAATATTTAAACCTTGATAGAAAGAAATTTACTGAAGCATTTAATGATGTGAAACATTCATTTGGAGCAGAAAGAAGAAACCCAGAACCTTTAAATAAACGGGTTGTTGGCATGGAAAGGTAGAATGAATTGAAAATAAAAAGGAAGGTGGAAAAGGAATATGCAAGATAAGCAACTATTAGAGCGCCTGTCGAGTCCGAAGGCAATATTCTTATTTGCCATCGGATTTTTAATTGTTTCCTTTTTCTTGGCTAATTTTGTTCTGGCTTTTTTGCAAGAGTTGCTTCTTGCTATTGAACAGTTCGCAAAAGATCCTGAGAACGCAGGCTTTTCCATTCCATGGGAAAGCTTTCTATATTTCCAGACAGATGTTCTATGGTTTTATGCCGGATTCTATTTGATTGTTGGAATTGGGCTGATTAAGTTTCTTTTTAATATAAGATTGAATTATCAGTCTTTGAACAAAGGACAGCATGGAACAAGCGAATTTGAGAAGGTCAAGGCATTGAAGAAGCAATATAAAATGATTCCTGCAGCAAAAGAGGAATATGACGGCAATGGGGGAGTCATTATATCAGGGCTCCAAGAAAAATATCGTCCTTATCGATTATTGATCGATGAAGGGCCGATTCATACCATGGTCATTGGTATTACAAGGTCCGGGAAAGGGGAAACCTTTGTCTTTCCAATGCTGGATGTGTTAAGTCGGGCGAAAAACAAACCTTCTTTGATTGTCAACGATCCCAAAGGAGAGTTGGCAGCTGCCAGTTATGATACATTGGTTAACCGTGGGTATGATGTGCATGTGTTTAATCTTATTCAGCAATCTATGGGGATGGGTTTTAATCCCTTGCAATTGGTGGTTGATGCCTGGAAAAATGGGAATCCGAGTCTATCCCAACAATATGCAAATAGTGTGGCGTACAGCCTCTATCATGATCCGAATGCAAAAGATCCCTTTTGGTCCAATTCAGCAAAGTCTTTAGTAACAGCGATTATTTTGGCACTCACCGAGGATGCCGTTGCTACAGGAAAAGAAGAAAAAGTTAACATGTATTCAGTGGCAAACTTTCTTTCTACGAAAGGCAGCGATAATGATGAAGAAGGCAATAATGCGTTGGATTTGTTTTTTAGAGCTAGGGATGACAATAATCCGGCAAGGATGATGTATGCGACAAGTAACTTTGCCGCCGGAAATACAAGAGCGAGTATTTTCTCAACTGCAATGGATAAGTTGCAGATATTCACGCTGGAGCCTAACGCAAAACTTACAAGCTATAACAGCATGAATTTAACCGATGCAGGCTTTGGTGACAAGCCTGTTGTGGTGTTTATGGTGACACCTGACTTTGATGAGTCGAACCATGTGTTGGCCAGTATTTTTGTCAGCCAGCTGTATCGCGTAAATGCGGAAAAAGCGACAATGAGTCCATCAGGGAAGATGAAGCGTCATGTCCATTTTTTGCTGGATGAATTCGGAAACATGCCAACTGTTGAAGGAATGTCCGGAATGGTGACTGTTGGTGCTGGACGTGGTTTTCGTTTTCATTTGATTGTACAGGCCTATTCTCAGATAAAGTCCCGATATGGGGATGAAGCAGATACAATCATCGGCAACTGTTCGAACCAGATTTACATTCTCACAAAGGATGAGCAAACGGCCAAGCAGTTTAGCTCGCTGATTGGGACAAAAACGATCACAGATATCAGCCGGAATGGAAAGTTATTGTCTTCCGACAAGTCTCATAGCGAATCCGTCAAGGAACGGCCTCTTATAATGCCGGATGAATTGATGCAATTAAAGGAAGGACAATCGGTAGTAGTTCGGGCCAACAAACGCCAGGATAACAAGCGCCGTAAAATCGCTCCAAAACCAATTTTTAATAAAGATGTGACTTCGCACAAATTCAGGTGGGAATACCTGGCCGATGATTTTGATAACAGCCGGTCCATATTAGACCTTCCGATTATGTCCACGACATACTACGATTTGAATTTATCGCATATGGTCTTTACTTCAAAAAATGAACAGGAGCAATTTGTGCGTATGGTGGACGCTATGGGAAAGGCTGACTTCCTTAAACTGAAAACGGATTTAAGGAAAGTGTTTATTGCATGCGGTGAATCGTTTAAGTATAAGGACGAGATAGAAAAATGGTCCTTTTTGCATCTGCTGAGTTATTTAACCTATGAAACATCCCTATCCGGTTCAATCATCTACAAAATATTTAAAAGCCTAAGACAATATCTTCCCGACACTGTTCTAGAGAAATGGGATCAAAAGATCAGGGAAGTAAGAGAAAAACAGGAGCAACAAAGATGCGAACAGGAGGAGAGTATCGGGGAAACCGGGGAGCCAATGGAATTAGATGAAAAAGAGGCATTGAGGAAACAGGTAAAAGGGGCAGTATGATATGATTTCAAAAATTGGAGGTGCAGACAAAGTGAGAATGAAATTTCAAATATTAAAGGAAATAGCCGTTCTTAAGGAAGGAAAAAACGGCTGGCGAAAAGAGTTGAATCTGGTAAGCTGGAATGGAAATGAACCAAAATATGATATCCGTTGGTGGCCGCCAAATAAATCGGATATTGGGAAAGGATTAACCTTAATGCCTGAAGAATTATTTCAACTTGGAGAAGTGATTCCCATGTTATCAAGGGACTTGCATTTAATCCATCAAGGATAATCATGATCATTTTGGCTCGTTTATTGTAATTGATGTTAAAATGTGTTATAAAAAGGGTAAGGAGTACGTAAAGTAAAAAGAGACCGCAAGTGCTGCTAACACTTACGGTCTTGTACAATAGTCGCCCTCGTTAGAGTGGCAGGCTCAAATGGTTAGGAATAGACCATCCCTAAAAGTTTTCCAGGCTCAAGGGAGGTCTATTTCTTTTTGTCTTGAGACAGTATGGCGACCAAGGCACCGAAAGCTATCATTAGAGAAAGCGCTTCATATACTGTCATCAGCCTCACCCCCTTTCACCGGGGATGAGCCAGACCGCCCTTGAGAGAGCCGATTCTATTGTACTAGAAAAAGTATAACACAACCCATGTCCTATAAGGTGTTACTTTTTATTCATATTTCCAAAAGGTTCCTATTTTACGAGTTAATTTTGATATAATCAAAGCAAAATTAACTTCGGGGGGATAACATGGCAAAACGAATTTTATTCCCTTTTGGTGCTGTATTGGCTATTCTGCTCGTGATGGCAGGATGCGGAAAACCAGAAGAGGGCATGAATGAATTAACTTTAAAGCAATTAGAAGAGAAATTGGAAAATCATGAGACATTTTTGTTGTTGACGTTTGCTGCTGATGAAAAAGATGTAAAAGACACAAGAATGATTGAAGCAGCAGATGATTCTCTACGTAGGGCAGGGTTAACAGGGTATTATACGAATTTAAAAGGTGAAAGCGATAAAACAATTGAAGGGTTAACAGAAAAGTATACTCATCCAAAGGCAGGTAGCTGGGATCCTTCAGGGGAAGGATTGGTCCTCGTTGAAAAGGGTGGTATTACCGATATAGGTGGGGGCATTGTTGACGAAGAAAGGATTAAACAACGAAAAGATGAAAAAGAACCTTTTGAATCAGACTACTTTGATGGGGCAGTTAAGGACATTTTAGAATATAGCCAGTTCTATAATATTGAACTAACCAACTAAAGATTTACTTGGAGATTTTTTGTTGGGGAAAGAGGTATTATATGAGTGAAGAACAGTTAATTGATCTATACAAAAAATTGGATTATTTGCTTCATCTTAGTGATGGGTGGTTATGGCAAGACCTTTTCCGGATAATCGGTGGAGGTCTTGTTTTTTTGTTAAGTTGGCTGAATAACTTTATTGAAGGGATCATAGATAAGATAGTTACGCTTAACAATTTTTATTCATCTGGTCCAATGAAAGAGTTTATGGATATCGCACGTCCAATTGTATGGGGCGTGTTTTTTATTGCGCTTTTTATCCTTGGATTCCAATTTATGATGAACAAAATTGAGAAGCGAAATGAAATAATACTAAATGTGATATTGGCACTTTGTTTTATTGTAGTAATTCCTGATTTAATGATCAATATGGGGAAAATAACAAAAATCGGTGTAGAGGAAATTAACCCTGAAAAACAAAGTCTTGCAACCGAGCTTGTAAAGAGTAATGTGGCCGATGTCCGATATTATGCTGAAAATAACTTTAGGTTTTCAGGTAAAAAGAACGGTGATAATCAGTTGCCGCCACTACCGGCAAGCAAAGTTGATAGTAAGATAGGTACAACAGATTTTACTCACGCTAATCGATTAACGGAAGACTCTTTACCATATATATCTTTTACCGAAAAACTAGATGTAAAAACAGAAGAAAAAAAAGGTGGAATTAAAGGCTGGGCGGAGAAGAATTTAGATAAAACAATTCGTGATGAAAAGAACGGTGTATTAGCCAATAAATTAGTCGCTACTGGAAATGGTGATCAATTTGAAGTGCAACAACTGCGAGAGCATCAAATTCCTTTAACGACATTGGGGCAGGAAAGTTATTATCGCTACCATGTGAACTGGTTTGTTTTAATTTTCTCTTTAGCAGTCACAACGGTTGCTCTAGCCATAACGGTAATCAAAATCGGTCGTTCCATCTTTGATTTGGCTTTCCACCAAATATTTGGGATGTTTATTGCCGCAACTGACTTAACCGGCGGTCAACGTACAAAGAAGGTGTTGGTCGAAATCATGAACACCTTTGCCGTTATCTTTATCATGACCATGCTGTTAAAATTATTTATCCTGTATTCGTCGTGGGCAAACGGGCTGAAGGGGAGCATCGGCGGCGTGGGTGTTCTTCTTTTGCTTATTGCCGGTGCCTGGGCATTAATTGATGCGCCTGATATTGTTCAGCGGATGCTTGGTATTGATGCTGGTTTACGAAGCGGATATCAAGCCATGCTGGGAGCGTATGCAGGAGCCAGACTAGCCGGTACTGGTACCAAAGCTGTCGGGAAAGGAATAGAGAAAAGTCTTGGCCTTGCAGGGAAGGCTACGACAGGCTTAGCAGGTGGAGCGAATTTTGCCAGGCGTACAGTGTCAGGTATAGCCAGTAAAACACCGGAAGAAATGGCAGGACGGTCAAGAGTCCCTGTCAAGCCGATGCCTGGAATAGCCGCAAAAGGAGAAATTCCTAAGCAGGGTAGTGAAAAAATGAAGGGTAACGGGGAGTCGCCAAAAATGGCGAATGAGGGTATAAGAGATGGAATATCTGCTTCTGGAAATGAGCAGTTGGATACGGCTTCTCAAACTAAACAAAAGTCAGGAGAATCTTTTGTAAACAGTGCCATTCCCTCACAACCATCGGGGCATGCAAAAGACAGAGGAATTTCGAAGGTCCAGTCCTCTAAGGGAGCAATCGCTGCCAACAAAGGCACAGAAGGGCAAATGAAGGGACCGATCTCTGCAGGAAAAGGTACTTCTTCAAATGCAAAGAGGCAATCAGTGGGATCATCTTCACAAGTGGGACAAAGTCAACAAAATATACCATCCGGATATGCCCAAACAGCATCCGGAATTTTAGTTCCTGGATCGGCGGTCGATAAAATGGAAACTTCACCAAGTACGCACTCAAGCTATAGATCACAAATAACCAGCTCAACTATTTCTGCTCAATCGGGCCCTCAAAGTAGTGTTTCACCGATAGGGGGTAATCAAGACACAACTTATACGGCTGGAACCGTAGAGAAGTCTTCAAGAGGGAGAGAAGGATACGCTCCGTCAACGTCAGGCCAGACAGTACCTGGTGCTGCTGGTGAGCCAACTTTCGGGCCCCCTCAACAAAGTAAATCGTATGGCCATAAAGAGGTCCATCATACAAATACATTGGCTGGCGGGAACCGACATGTACAGCAGGCAAAGGAGCAGATTGTACGTGCGGGAAATTCAGGCTTTAGCCTTGGTCAAAGTATCCGGAGATTAGGCAGAGGATCCGGTAATGCAGCCATACAAACTGCAAGGGCGGTCGTTCATCCTAAACAAACCTTGCAAACAGGTATTGATAAAACGAAAAGTGCCACACATTCCCGTGTAAATAATATGAAGCAATCCATGAATACGTTTGTTCACCAAATAAAGACACCACCCGGACACCGAATGAACAGGAAGGGGAAGCATAACGAATGAAGTATGAAATACCTAAAGAGATTAGATCAAAGCCTAAACTTTTCGGATTGGAAATGAAGGAGCTAATCATCTTGTTGATTAGCTTCTTTCTTGTATTTACTATGTTGCGTGATTTAGTTCACAGCGTCTTTACAATTCCATATTTCGTTATGAGTGGGGGAATATTGTTGTGGATTGTCCTGCCATCCAGAAACAATCCGGGTTTGAAAAACTACATGTCCTTCTATCTGCTTTTTAAACATAACAGACAAGCATACCACTCATTGGATATCCAGAAGCTTTTGAATAAGACATTGCTTCAAGAAGAACGTAAAGCCATGGGAGAATTGAAAAAAGAACAAGAGGCCGTTGTGCCAATGGTTCATCCTGCTCCTTTCAACAAACAAAAGAAGAAAAATGAATGGTTGAAGCGTCTTAGGTTCAAGAAAAGAGAAAAAACACGAAAGAAACAAGTAAAGAAAGAAAAAGTATTAAGACAGACTCCTTCAGTTCTGCCTTTTTTACAGATACATGAAGATCACATTTTAATGAAAAACGGTGCAATGGACATTTTGCAGATCACCACAAAAGATTTGGACTCGATGAATGATGGAGATTTGCAATTTATGTTATTGTCCCAAGCACGGCTATTAAGAAGTTACTTTCCGGCATTTAAGGAAGTCGCTTTGAACTTTCCTGCAAATACAGAAAAACAGAAAGCCTATTGGTTAAGGAAAAAAGAGAAAACGATTGATCCATTGCGTTTACAATTTATTGAACGAAAATTATTTGAATTGGATTACTTGGAGAAAGAACGTACCAATCGGGAGTTCTTTCTTTTTTTATATGCCGAGACTCCTCAACAATTACATGATCAAAAGAAACAATTCATTCGGGCAATGCAGCAGACATTTCCTTTAGAAGAATTGTCGATTGAAAAGAAAAAAGACGTGCTGTTTGTATTGAACAATCAAAATTCCAAACTGTAGGTGATGAAATTGAAACTGATCAAAGGGAAAAAAGCAGGGACTGTAAAAACGAAGG
This sequence comes from Siminovitchia jepli, assembly GCF_047228825.1. Taxonomy (NCBI): domain Bacteria; kingdom Bacillati; phylum Bacillota; class Bacilli; order Caryophanales; family Bacillaceae; genus Siminovitchia; species Siminovitchia jepli. Next base: position 20,130 of record NZ_JBFEGN010000046.1, on the reverse strand, counting down.
AAGAAAAGCCTAAGCATGATCCTTCCTTCTTGGCCGCCATTCAACCGATGGGTGGAATTAACTTTAAAGATAAGTACATTCAAAAGGGAGATGGGTATGAAGCGTGCATTCATATTTGGGATTATCCAAGTGCAGCAAATGAATTATGGTTGGAAAAAATCATGGCCATGCGGGACGTGATCACGATCAAAGATGTAGCAACAATGGATAAAGATGAAGCTGTCAGTTCTATTAATAAAAGTATGCTGGAACAACAGGTTCGTTTTCAGAGTTCAAAACATGACTCGGAACGAATTGATGCACAAAACAGCTATCGTGAATTAGAAGCGCTCTATCAGGATATCAGTCAAATGGGGGAAGTTGTCAAACTTGTTCATCTTCGTCTGTTTGTCCATGCTGTCACGCTTATGGAATTAGAGCAAAAGATTCAATCTGTGATAACGGAATTAAACTCACTTGGTTTTAAAGGGCAAATATTTTTAAATGAATCCAGTTGGGAATGGCAATCGATGTTTTTGCCGTATGATCAACAGCAGGATTTCCCTAATAAAAGGGAAGGAAAGGGAATCCCGGCTCTTTCACTCGCAGCAGGGTTGCCTTTCCACTTTTCAGAACTAAATGATCCAAAAGGCAGTTACTTAGGAGCCTCCTTTACCGGCGGAAATGTTCTCTTTGATCTGTTTCACAAAGACAAAAAGCGCCGTTTTTATAATGGGGTTGTAGTGGGAACAATGGGTGCGGGCAAGTCAACAGCGTTAAAAAAGCTGACAATGGACAATGCCTGCCGTGGAAATTTTATACGTGGCTTTGATGTAACAGGGGAATTTACAACACTTGTTGATGCATTGAACGGTCAAACCATCAGTTTAGATGGAAGTCATGGAGTGATCAATCCACTACAAATTTACCGTGTAGAGGATGGAGGGGACTCAGTTAAAAATGAAGAAATAAGTTTTATGCAGCACCTATCAAAAGTAGCCACATTCTATGAGTTTTTAGCAAATAATCCATCAACGGAAGAGATTGAGGAGTTCAAGAAAATCCTTCGTTCTTTCTATCAATATCTTGGTTTTACAGAAAAAATTCATACAACCGGGGTAACAAACTTGGAAAATAATGAGTATCCCATTTTCAGCGACTTCCTTTCATATTTAAGAAATGAACTGTACGAGGTCCCTGAAAAGAGGATCATCCGGCGCGAGTTATCCGTATCCCGTGCAGATCGATTAGAAAAAATCGAATTGGTGATAGATAACTTGGTTCATACCCATTCCTATTTATTTAATGGCCATACGACATTACCGGAATTCACGAATGAACAGGTGATCTTCTTTTCCATCCGGAACTTAACCCGGTTGGAGAAAAGCGTTTTTAATGCCCAAATGTATAATGCCTTAACACTCATCTGGGATAATCTCATTCAAATTGGTGCCCCGCAAATGAAAGCTATTTATGAGGATGAGAACTTTGACGAAGATGATGCCGTCCGGTTTATGGTCATTATTGATGAAGCCCATCGGTTGGTTAATGCGGATAATATGTTGGCCGTGGGCTTTTTAACAGACTTTGCAAGGGAAGCCAGAAAGTATTTTGGCGGACTGCTTCTTGCGAGTCAATCCATTCGTGACTTTGTTCCGGATCATTCGGATACAGAAGTGGTGACAAAGATTCGTACCCTATTTGAACTCACCCAATACAAATTCATCATGCAGCAGGATTCAAATACATTGGATGCGTTAAGGACCATTTTTGAAGGTCAAATGAGCCAGTCCGAAATTGCTCAAGTACCTCAGTTTCAGCAAGGAGATTGCCTGCTTTCGATTACCGGTGTGGGAAATTTATTGTTTAGTGTGGAAGCCTCCGATGAAGAATTGGCACTGTTCCGTGGAGGAATGTAAGAATGGATAAAGCGACGAAAACAAAGTTTACCATTGTGTTAATCATTGGTGTTGTGCTTTTGTGGATGATTATAACCAATCAATTCGGCAGGAAAGAAAGTCCCGAATTTGATGGCTCGTTTGCAAATACAGCTTTTCCCGATGATTCAATAATCAACCAGGCAGAGCAAGAAACAGCCCATCAAGAAACGGAAAAACAGTCGAAAGAAGATAATGAAGTTATTGAAGAAGAACCTGACTTTGAATCAGAGTATGCTTCAACATTTGGTGATGAAGCATTAGAAAAAGGAAAGGAAACTGCAGAGAAGGTTGTAACTTTATGGTTGGAAGACACCGATAAGGCGAAATGGAAACCATATTCCAGTTCGTCTTTTTTTAATGCAATAAAAAAAGAATTATTCCCTTCCGGGGACGAAGTTTCCCGCAAAGTGGATGAATTAGAAATATATGCAGCATCACCAGACAGTAAAAAAGAGATGAGATTTGGAGTAATGGCAACTTGGGATGTGGTCCATGACAACAGCATTATCGGAAAACAAACCCAACTATTCTATGTGTCAGTGGTACCTTACAAAAATAGTTGGGTGGTCAATAAAATAGTGGAACCATCTGAAGAGAACCATTCATCTAGTAAACAATGAAACAAGAAAGGGGGCGAAGGTGGCACCTCAAGGCTTTTATAAAGTCAGAGAATCAGCCAAAGAAAATATGGAGAGTATTTTACGATCTATTGGTCAAGCTCTGAAAACAAAGATTGTCTTATGGATTGGAGGGACGCTAGGACTTTCAGGATTTGCTTTTATTGCTGTTTTCTTCCTATTGTTCCTTCTTATTGTTGGTATAGCAGCCGGTTCATCGAACAATGAATCCTCGCCTTCAGGTGGAGGATTTTCTTGTTCACAAACGGGAGAAGTTGATATAGGGAAATGGGATACCGTCTTTAAGGGAGCCGGGAAATTAGCCGGAAGCCAGGAAACAATTATTTCTTTATCAGGTGAAAAAGGAATTGACCCGGTGTTATTTGCGGCGGTTGCATTACACGAAACAGGATTCGGAACATCGAATGCTGTGGTGAACAAAAATAATCCTGGAGGATTAATGGACCCGAAAACAGGCAGTTCAAAGCTGTATCATTTTTCTACTCTTGAAGAAGGTTTGGGTGCGATGGCAAACACGTTATATAACCGGATCATAAGAGATGGATTAAATACAATTGACAAGTTGGGGAGCGTTTATGCGCCCATCGGTGCAGCAAATGATCCGACCGGCCTTAATAAACATTGGGTTCCGAATGTGACGACCATAGCAACAAAGCTGGGTGGTTTTACCATGAATTGTGAAGATGTCGGGGAAGTTAAAGTTATTGGCGATAAAGCATGGCCAGTTCCCCATACAAAGAACGTCACATCTGGTTATGGTCCACGTTCGGGTGGCTTACACAAAGGTATTGATATAGCAGGCGGTAATGATTTAGGAAAAGCAATTGTCGCATTTATGGATGGTAAAGTGGTTGTCTCCACTTTTGGACAACGGGGAAGTGGATATGGAGGGTATGGCAATGTAGTCGTTATTGATCATGGCAATGGGATGAGAACGCTGTACGGTCACATGCAGGAAAAAGGCATACCTGAAGGAACAGAAGTAAAAGCCGGAGAGGTGGTTGGCAAAATTGGAAACACTGGCGATTCAAGAGGAGCTCACCTGCATTTTGAAATACGAATAAACAATAAACAAGTGGATCCGATGCCGTATTTAAAAGAGCTGTTAGGAAAGAAGTAGGGTAGAAAGGAGTGTTTATTCCATTGAAAATAAAAATGAAATGGAGTCTTGAAAATAAATTTTATGTTTTTTCCCTGTGTGTGATAGGCATTTGCTTTATCACTTTTTTTACGTCCAAAGCTTGGATGTATGACGATAATTCCATCATGCAAACGCCTTTTCATACAGAAATTAACGGACTGGACCAGACAACTTTAATTCTAAATAAGTGGGAGTATAATCCGAAAAGAGAACTTATGGAAGTTTCGATTACAACAAAACATACCGGATCGGATCAGGTTAAACCGACTTTTTCTTTTGTAGCAAAAGAGAAAGACTCATTGGAAAGTTACCCCGTCGAAGTTGTTTACAAAGATGAGGAAAATATGGTTGTTCAGGTTAAAAAAGTTCCGAAAGATTTCCGCGTGATTGGATTATTTGTACAAGAAAAAAGAGATCAAATGATTGTTGAGAATGAAATGAAAGCCACTTTGATGGAGTCATCAGGTACGTTGGATCAAGACCAAAATGAAATTGTATATAAGGCACCAAAGCCAAAGGAATTGGTCATAGCCGGTGATTACCGTAAGATCAAAATAAATCAAAATTTAGAAACGAAAGATCCCATTGATTACCAAACGGAACAAATCAATCGTGAAATTAAGCAAGTGGACAAGAATTTATTGGCGTTAGAGAAAGAGCAAATGCCCATGCAGCAAAAGCTTATTTCTTCCATCGAAAAAGAAATTGATACTCTTGAAAAGACTATGGAGTATCAAACGGAAGAAGAAAAGCAGGAGTCTATGGCGGAAATTATCGCAAAAAAAGAAGCGATTGAAAACGCAAAGAAAGATCAGGAGGAGTCTGAACAGGAGGCTGAAAAGCTAAAAGAGAAACGTGAAAAATTGTATAAGAAATTGGAATCTCTTCGTCCAGATGAGGAAGCAAAACAGATTCAAATAGAGAAACAGAACGATCAATTGGAATCAAACAATGCATCCAAAATAGATAAAAAAGAGGTCCCAAAGAAATCACAATCGTCATGGGAAAAGCGAAAAACTAACAAACAAAAATCCTCTGATACGAAGCCAGATTAACGGATGTTTTTTTGTTTTTGGTCTTTTTTCTTGTCGGACAAATGTGTGGTCTTTAACAATTTCTGTAATAAGAAGAGCAATTTTGCATTTTCGGTGATACAAAATCAAGTAAAAATGTCGGACAAACGTATGATTTTGCTCATTTCTACGATATAAAGGAAAAGTTAGGCTCTGCCTAACCTATCACCCTTGGTGATAGCACTTTTTCCTTATGCTCTTTCATTCAACAGTCCCATAAATGGGCTGTTTTCAAAGGAACATGCGTTAGCCCGCATGTTCCTTCCGTTTTCTATTGCCGTTTGTTTTATTTTTTTGGATCAATTCTGAGCGAGTAATAAAGTCGTCCAGCTGTAAACGAACACCAACTGCTCTTTAATTAAATGAAGTTTGGAGGAAAATAAAATGGATGTATTTCTAAGAAATATAGATGTGGTTGCTGTGAAAAAGATTGATGAAATGGCAAAGAAAAAGAAGTTGTCCCGAAATGAATATTTGAAATTGCACATTGAAAAACTGGCTCATATGGACGTGTTTCTGGAAGAGAGAAATAGGTTTGAAGAGGCATTAAAAATGGTTGGCAGCGTGTTGGAAAGAAATATTCATATGATGAAAGAAAATAATGAAGAGATACAGCAAATGAAATCCATCTTTATGATGATGATGGATGTGAATGAGGAAGAAGTCAATGAATATATGAAAGTATTTGTTGCGGAACAAGGTGAAGTTGTATGACCAAACTAAAAAAGAGTTATCGTTTAACAAGTGATACCGTTCAAAAAATTGAGCAGTTATCAGTTGAAGAAAATACCTCTCAAGCAAACGCGATTGAAATAATGGTTCAGCAATTTTTTGAGAATAGGGAAAAGGAACGGGTTGCATTGTTAGAAGCAATTGAAAAATTGGTTGATCAAAAATTGATTGAGAATCTTTCGGGTATGCAGGAGGATTTAAAAAGAATAAGAGTCACCGGTAATGTCATTGATCGAAATGTCCAAATTCAGTTGGAATTTTGGAACCATTATTTTATTGTGAACGAATTTAAAGAATTGGCCACTACAGAAAAATATAAGACGGAAGAATTGACAGAAGCTGAAACTGTTGTGAAAAATCGCATAGCCCATAACCGGCAGCGGAAATTAGATTGGGAAAGCAAGAGGAAAAAAGATACTAACCAAACAAAGTAGGTGTTTTGTATGACTCCTGCCGTTGTCTTAAAAAGTAAATTTGTTATGCCTAGTTCTGCCGAATATAAAAAATATGTTGATTACATTGACCGGGAAGACGTAAAAAAAGTATTAAAGGTGGACCGCGATTCGAAACAATTAAATGATTTTCAAGTCTTTCATTCGTATATGGATTACATGGGCGATGATGCAAAAAAACAAGGCTCCCTTTTTACAAATGACGCAGATCAATTGGATGAAAACAAGAAGATAGAATTAAAAGATGCTTTTACTAAAGCAGAACAAAACGGCTCTCCATTATGGCAAGATGTCATCAGTTTCGATAATGCCTGGCTGGAGAAGCAGGGAATATTTATCTCGAAAACAGGGGAACTGGATGAAGCAAAAATAAAGAATGTGGTCCGTGAAACAATGAAAGTGATGCTTGATGCTGAACAAATGACAGAGACGGCTGTCTGGTCAGCTGCCATTCATTATAATACTGATAATATCCATGTTCATATCGCAACCGTGGAGCCGTTTCCTTCCCGTGAAAAGAAACGGCTTTATAATAAAGAAACTAATCAATGGGAAGAGCAATACCGGGCTAAACGTAAGCAGGGAACACTGGATAAAATGAAATCCAAAGTAGCTAATATGATATTGGATCGAAGCGAAAGCCGTAATCGAATCAACGAAATTATTCGCGGGGCTGTGCATGATAAAAAAGAAAATACCGTAGACTTGGCAAGCTTTAGCAAAACAAAACGGCTGTTTCAAAAAGCATTGTTAAAGCTACCAGAAGACAAACGCCAATGGCAATACGGTTATCAGACGATCAATGATGCTAGGACTTATATTGACGAAATTGTAGATGTTTATTTAAAGACGTACCATGAAAAAGACATGAAAGAATTTAAAAAGCTGTTGGATGATGAAGTCCAGGTCATGAAAGAGTTATACGGAGAAGGAAGCAATTATCAAAAATACAAACAAACAAAATTAGATGATTTACGAAAACGGATGGGTAATGCAGTACTTATAGAAATGAAAACATATGCCAAAAAAGAAGAGTCCTTTCACCACCTTAAGAGATCACATCAAAGTTATTATCGGAAAAAGTGGCAAGCAAAAGGTAATTTGGATCAGGCCATTCGAAACTTACAGTTTCATATGCGAAAATCTTATCATGAATACCAAAAAGATCGAAACATTGAAGAATTTGATCGGATGCTGGATGGGTATGAGCGTTGATTTTAAAGGAGAATACTATAACATGTCAATTGCTTTTAGCAGAAAGGCCAACGCTTGTACTGATACTTTTCGAAATACGATAAAGAAAGACGGCTATATCGAAATAAATGATAGCCGTTTTTTAATGGATTAGTATTATGGGAAAAATGGTCATTGAAATCCCTACAATTTTTCCTTCGGAGTGCTCCTAGTTTACTAAACACAATGGTATCAAAAATATTGTCGGCGAATGGAAGGTCTTGGATGTCGGCCTCAAGAAGCTCAATGTGGTAAGGTGTTTTGATTTTCTTGGCATTACGTTGGCAAATGTAAGCATTTCAATGCTATCTACTCCTGTCAAAGATTCAATTTCATTGGGATAGAAGGCAAGGTTGGCACCAGTTCCAGCCTCTGCCTTCAAAATTTTCTCGGTTGCCAGGTTTAACAGGTTACGCCTCTATTCTTCTTTGATCATTCTGTCCATGCTGTCATACATTTTGGATATTCAATTATATCTTTTTTTATCACTTAGTTTGTACGATTGGCCATTAATGATTTTTCCTTTTACATATAAAAGGAAAATCTTACTTTTGATACTTTCATTTCCTAATATGAAAGTCAATGGGGCTCGGAAATGCCACTACGTTCTCTGTCTTTTTTTTAGACGAAATGTCGGTTGTACCGGTAACTTTAGGATTCCAATTAGTTAGATAATAGGGTTCACGGGTACAATTTTTTAAAGAGAATTAAATTACAAAAGATTAAAGTACACACCGAAGTCTAATACTAGTCGTTGTTCAACCCTTTTTTCAGTGCTTCAAGATTTTGATTCATGATAGAAAAATAATCTTCATTGGCATCTAAATCTTTATTCGACAGTGATTCGAGGTTTTGAAGTGTTAATGTCTCTGTGCCAGTAGCTTTTTTTATCGTATTCGCTATTTTATTTGGAAGGTTTGGTTCCGTGTAAATGTACTTCAAGTTATTCTCTTTAACCAGGTTTATGATTTCTATGATTTTCTTTTGAGAGGGCTCAACTGTTGGTGATATACCGCTAATGCCTACCTGCTTTAAGCCATAGGCATCTTCCCAATATCCATAGGCTGAATGGGATACTATAAATGTTTTTGTGTCAGCGTTTTTTACCATGCTTTTGAATCCTGTATCCAATGTTTCTAGATCGCTTTTTAGTTCTTCGAAATTATCTTCAAATTCTGCGGTATGCTCCGGATTTAATTTTACAAGGGCATTCTTAATATTTTCTGCTAATCTAATTGACCGTAAAGGATCCAACCAAACGTGCGGATCTACATCCAAATCATCGGCATGGTCATTTTGACTGTCTTCATTTTCTTCATCAGCATGTGAATCTTCCATAGAACCCATAAGATCAATATTCTCCGTTGCATTTACGATTGCAACATCTTCGTTTTTGATGGAATCCACTACTGCATCTGCAAAACTTTCAAGACCTGTTCCCGAATGAATAAATGCATCAGCCTGTGCTAAACTGACCATTTTTTTTGGAGACACTTCAATGGAGTGGGCATCTGAACCAGGTGGAACAATAGTTTCGACAGAGACGAACTCCCCGCCAATTCTCTGTGTGAAGTATTCAAAAGGGTAGATTGTCGTATATACTTTGAGCTTATCTTGTTTTTCTTTAGGATTACTGGAGGGCACCTCTTTATTACAAGCTGCTAAAATGAAGATCAACATAAAAAATGTGATAAATGTAAATAACTTCTTTTTCATATACCAAACCCCTTTAGCTTAATAAAGTATTTTCTTATTATAATCGTAATGATTACGATTTACAACAGATTTTCTATAAAACTATTAAAATAAAAACACCACTGGCAAAAAGCGAATGGTGTCAAGTTTCAGGAATGAATTTCTTCTTTAAAGGCATTTTTTTCATTTGAGGAAAAGATAGGTAAGAATGATCGTGTAAAAGATCATCATCGCAAAAGATGCTGGAAAAATAATAGATCACTTGAAGTTCAATTTCGTTTTTTAAGAATGATTTTGTTGCACGAAACTTCGATGGAAAACATTTCTCTGACATTGATATTACACAATCGTCTAAGCTCCATAGGAATGGTGATTTTTCCGTTTGTAAAAAGGCATTGATTTAATGTTTCATCTTCATGGTGCTTTTCTATCATGATGCAGTTTTTGGACTCGTAAACAAAGAGATATTGTCCTTCTATTAAATTCAACTGCTTTTGAATTTTTTTTGGTATTCGTATTTGTCCGTTTTTGGACATTATTAAATACATCAAGATCACCTCCAATTTAAATAGTTTGAGAGTCAGCCAAGTTAACGAATTTCCGTTTTTTGAAAACTCACGCCCCTTGTGATGGGGAAGGTTAATGGATAGGGTCCTGCCTAGTATAAAAGATTTTTTTGAAGAAAATTTGCAGATGATAGCGATTTTAGTTTTGCCTTCGTGAAATATACCATGATGTTATAAAGCTTTCTAATTTATTTGTATTTGCACTTCATATCAATAAATAAATTGCAAAGGTGCAAAGTCTTAAAATATAATCAGTGAAAATACCTTGAAAGGAAAATGTGGGGAACATGGCCAATGAGGTAATACAATGGTTTCCTGAAAACCCGGCTATAGCAACAGTCATCAGTATCATCCTTAATATTTTTGTAGCGGTTTCAGGTATTTTTCCAAGTGCCCCGATAACTGCCGGGAATATTATTTTCTTTGGTTTTAAGATAGGGGTTTTGATGTCCATCATAGGGGAGGCTGCAGGAGCTATTGTCAGTTTTTTGCTCTACCGTAAAGGTTTAAGTAAATTGCTTATTCACGATAAAGTAAAGAATAGACTTTTAATCAGGTTAAAATATACACATGGGGTTGAAGCAGTTTTTCTTGTATTAGTGTTACGAGTATTACCCTTCATCCCTTCAGGTGCTGTAACGCTTGCAGCGGCATTTAGTCAAATGCGCCTTTTTTCTTTCAGCATCGCCAGCACCCTAGGGAAAATCCCATCACTGTTTATTGAAGCTTATTCAGTGGACCGTGTACTTAAATTAACAGTAGAGTGGCAGATTGGCATAGTTCTTTTCTTGTTTTTGGTTTTCGTTTGTTACAAACTATGGAAACGAAAGAGAGCTGAGTAAAATGGTGTAAGAACTATTTTTTAGATTTCTTTTTCTTGTTTTTTGTTTTTCCGTTCTGTTTAACTTTAGTTTCGGATTTTTTGGGTTCCTTTACACGTCGATACCAAAATAAACCGATGGCTAGGAAGATCAGTATGATAGAAATAACTTGTGCCATACGGAGCGTGTCCGTCAACATTAAACTGTCCGTCCTTAACCCTTCGATAAAGAATCGGCCGAAGGAGTACCAGATGACATAAATTAAAAATAACTCCCCTGTTTTTAATTTTGCTCTTCTGAGTAAAATCAAAATAACGAAACCGATGACATTCCATACCGATTCATATAAAAAAGTGGGATGAAAATACTGGCCATCAATATACATTTGATTGATGATGAATTCAGGGAGTTTTAACCCCTCGAGAAATTCCCTTGAAACCGGCCCTCCATGCGCTTCCTGATTCATAAAATTTCCCCATCTTCCAATTGCTTGAGCCAAGATGAGACTCGGAGCAACAATATCGGCAATTAACCAAAATGAAATATTTTTTTTCCTTGAGTAGACTACAGCTGTTACTACAGCACCAATTAAAGCACCATGGATCGCGATACCGCCCTCCCAGATTTTAATCACATCACCCAAGTTTTGTGAGTAATAGTCCCATTGAAAAATAACGTAATAGATTCTTGCAGTAATAATCGAAATTGGCAAAGCCCATAAGACCAGGTTTGTAATTGTTTCATTAGGCAATCTTTTTTTGTTTGCTTCATGATTGGCTAACCATAACCCAATCATTATCCCTGTAATGATAATGACTCCATACCAATAAACGGTTATGGGCCCAAATTCGAATGCGATCCGGCTCAAAGCCTCTGGCTGTTCCACCTTATTCCCTCCATATTCTGTTTTATATCCTTAAATATAATGAAAAACTATGAAGAAATTATGCAGGCACATAATTGCATAATCAAACCTGCTCAGGGATATACCTATGATGATTTCAATGTGTCACAACTTGTTGATAAAATTCCAACTAATTTATGTCAATTAAAAGTTTTCAAGATAACTGCATAGTTTCTTCACATTCATGTCTTATCTTTATGATGCGTATGTCCAAAAACCTCGGGAGGATGTGTGATTTTGTGGAGCAAGTGAACCTGTTTCTGGCCTTCGGTGCAGGCTTTTTATCATTTATATCGCCTTGTGCGCTTCCTTTATATCCGGCTTTTCTTTCTTATATTACAGGCATGACAATCAATGAGTTAAAAGGCGGCCAAGGAATATTAAGAAAAAAAGCGTTTATTCATACCATTCTTTTTTTGCTGGGTTTTTCCATTATCTTTTTGGCTCTCGGTTTATCAACATCTTTTATAGGATCCTTTTTTGCAAGATATCAAGATCTTTTAAGACAGTTGGGCGCTATATTAATGGTGTTTTTCGGCCTGGTTCTTACTGGGGTAATACGATTTAACTTTTTGCTATCGGATAAAAAAATACAATTTCGAAATCGGCCTTCCGGTTATTTGGGATCTGTATTGATCGGTATAGGATTTGCCGCAGGCTGGACCCCCTGCACGGGTCCGATTCTGGCAGGAGTGATCGCTCTTGGCATTGCCAACCCTGGTATGGGCCTTGTCTATATGGCGTTTTATGTGTTGGGCTTTTCTATTCCATTTTTAATCATGACATTCTTCCTCGATAAAATGACCTTCTTAAAGAAGCACGGAAATCGTTTCATGGTTTTTGGGGGAGTGTTAATGATTGTAATGGGCATCCTTTTATACTTTGATTGGATGACAGTTATCATTTCGATATTGATTCCTTTGTTCGGCGGCTTCACTGGATTTTAGAATCCAATAACAAACTGAAATTACATATCTAGTGGAGGTAGAAAGATGAAGAAAAAGAAACGGCTGATCATGCGAAGCGTGATACTTGCCATCATGTTGGCTGCTATCGGCTATACCCTTTATGCAAATTTCACCAAGGAAACAAGAGGGGAGATTGCCATAGGGGATAAAGCACCGGATTTTATCCTATCAGATATGAACGGGAATACACATAAATTGTCCGACTATAAAGGACAGGGCGTGTTTTTAAACTTTTGGGGGACGTGGTGCAAGCCATGCGAAAGGGAAATGCCTTATATGAATAATCAATATAAAGTGTACAAAGATCAGGGTGTGGAAATTTTGGCCGTCAATGTGGGAGAGCCGGAGTTTATTATCAATAAGTTTGTCAAAAAGCATGGGTTGGATTTTCCCATATTGAAAGATGCCAACAAAGATGTGTTGAATCTATACAATGTTACCCCTTTGCCTACTACGATGTTGATTGATCCTGAAGGCACGATTACAGCAATAGAAACAGGGGAACTTTCAGAAGCAAAAATTAAAGGAATGATGGAGAGCATCAAACCTCGATAAAGGGGTGAAATGTATGGAGAAAGTAAAATGTGAATGTGGCCATGTCAATCCAAACGGAACCATTTTGTGTGAAGCATGCGGGCGGGCATTAACAGATGAAGCGAGGAAGGAAAGACTGCATGATATGCGTTACGAAGGAAGTGCCCGCAGATCACAGACTTATAATAGGACAGTAGTTGATAAAATCTGGGCTTTCTTTTCTTCGGTAAAAGTGGGAGTATGGCTGATTGTTATCACGTTAATCGCATCGGCACTTGGGACAGCTTTGCCTCAAGCCATGTACATACCGCCGCGTGCCGATCCTGCGGTGTATTATGAAGAGCAATATGGGATCTTTGGAAAGCTTTTTTACCAATTAGGCTTTCACGACTTATACAGTTCCTGGTGGTATTTGATTTTAATTGCCTCTATTGGCGTTTCCCTTGTGATTTGCAGCCTTGACCGCGTTGTGCCGTTATACAGGGCTTTAAACAACCAGCGTGTAAGCCGGCATGAAGGCTTTCTGAAGAGGCAAAGACTGTTTAATCGCGGGACAGTCGAACATACAGAGACGGATTTTAAGACAATCAAGAAAAAGCTGAAACAGAAAAAATACCGGATCCGGGAAGAAAACGGCAATCTCTTGGCTGAAAAAGGACGTTTTTCCCGTTGGGGCCCCTATGTAAACCATGTTGGGCTAATCATTTTTTTGATTGGAGGCATGCTTCGGTTTGTCCCCGGCATGTACGTTGACGAAGTGTTGTGGCTTCGGGATGGGGAAAGAAAAACGATTCCGGGCACTGATGAAGCCTACGTATTGGAAAGCAAAGGGTTCAAAAGGGAACTGTATGATGAAACAGACAAAAAGGAATTTCAGGAAGCACTTGAACGGGTAGGCGGCGTCATTAAAAACTTCCAGTCCGATGTGATTTTATATAAGCGGGATCCGAACAAAGCGGTTGGTGTCGAAGGGAACCTCACGAAATTACAGGAAGCGGAAATCCGGGTGAATGAGCCTTTAAAATTTGATAAATTTGGCGTTTATCAAGTTGACTATAAACTTGATGAATTTAAAACCATGTCATTTAGCCTCATGGACAAAAAAACCGGGGGTTCCAAAGGCGAGTTGACCGTTGACTTGTTTGATCCCAAGGATGAGTACGATCTTGGCAACGGTTATAAAATTGAACTGTTGGGCTTTTACCCCGATTTTGCAGGTTTCGCCGAAAACGGCGAACCGCAAAGCAACTCGCCGCTCCCCAACAATCCTGCTTTTTTATTTAATATGATTTCACCGGAACATCCTGATGGAGAGGTCAGTTTTACGGCTATTCGTCAAACGGTTGAACCGTTGGGAGAAACCGATTATAAAATGAAGTTTTCAGGCATCACCACCCGCAATGCCACAGCATTAGTGGTCCGGAAAGACCTTACCCTCTGGGTTGTCGGGCTTGGCGGCCTGATATTCATGATTGGCGTGATTCAGGGCTCTTACTGGAATCATCGTCGCATCTGGCTGCAAAAACACAACGGGGAAACCCTTATTGCCGGGCACACCAATAAAAATTGGCATGGGCTGAAAAGAGAGATTGCAGACATTGTAACAGGGACATCCATACCCGAACCAATAGACCAGCAGGCGGAAAAAAGTAATTCCACAGAAGGAGAGAAATAAATGTTAAATTTTACGCAAATAAGCAGCACCCTGCTATACGCTGCATTTGTACTCTATTTGATCGCCGTTCTATTTTTCTCTGGGGCCATTCGGGAAAAAAGCAAAAAAGAAAAGTCAAATAATCGGTGGGGAAAAATCGGCATAACGCTAGCTATCACCGGTTTTCTCTCACATCTGGCCTCCTTTATCACCCGCTGGATAGCAGGAGGGCATGCCCCCATCAGCAACATGTTTGAATTTATTTCATTCTTTGGAATGATGCTGGTCGGAGCCTTTATTCTCATCTATTTTATATACAGATTAAATGTATTGGGGATTTTCGCATTATCCATCGCCGCCATACTGATCGCCTACGGGAGCATGTTTCCACGAGAAATTAACCCTCTCATTCCGGCACTACAAAGCGATTGGCTGTTTATTCATGTATCGACAACCGCAACGGGCCAAGCGATACTGGCAATCAGCTTCGTAGCTGGCTTGATCTACCTATTAAAGGCTGTCGACCCGGCAGTTAAAGATAAAAGGTCTTTTATGCTGGAAGTGATCATGTTCGGGATTATTTGTGTCGTTGGTTTTATTGCTGTGACAACTTCTTTTTCAGTAGCTGACTACAAGGTTGATTTTAATTGGATTGATAAAGACGGCAATGAAAAAGTCATGAAATACCAGTTGCCTGCACTTGTAGGGCCAAATGAAGGAATGATGATGACTCCGGACCGGTTTAGCCCGATCGCTGAAATGCCGGCTATTATCCATGCAAAAAAGCTAAACTCGGTGATATGGACTTTGCTATCAGGAACATTTCTTTATTTGGTTATACGGATTTTTACGAGAAGGCGGATCAGCCAACTACTACGCCCGGTGGTTAAAAAGGTGAACTTGGACCTTGTAGATGAAATCAGCTATCGATCGGTTTTGATCGGCTTTCCTGTCTTTTCTCTTGGCGGGCTGGTATTTGCGATGATCTGGGCTCAAATCGCCTGGACACGCTTCTGGGGATGGGACCCCAAAGAGGTATGGGCGCTGATAACCTTTTTGTTTTATGCTGCTTTCCTTCACCTGCGGCTTTCAAGAGGCTGGCACGGGGAAAAAAGCGCATGGCTTGCGGTCATCGGGTTTGCCATCATTATATTTAACCTCATCTTTGTAAATCTTGTCATTGCCGGATTACACTCTTATGCGTGATGAAATAGGTTTCAAACAAGATTAACAACGGCCACTGGAATAATAAATCCATAAGTATCTGAGGTTGATTCCGATGTATCAAGAAATCAGCAAAATAAGCCAATTCTTAAGTGAACCTTTTATGACACTATATAATGGGACAGAAGCACCTATTGTTGTCGCCTTTGTACTCGGATTAATAGGTGCTCTGGCTCCCTGCCAGTTAACGGGAAATATAAGTGCGATTACACTTTATGGAAACAGAAGCCTGCAAAGTTCCCGTTACTGGGGCGATGTGATTTTGTTTATACTTGGTAAGATTGTCGTATTTAGCGGGCTGGGGCTGCTTGTATGGCTGGCGGGACGGAATTTTGAAGAAAATATTATCATTTTATTTCCTTTTTTCCGCAAAGTAATTGGACCATTCCTTATTTTTCTGGGCCTTTTTTTAATGGGATTTATCAAACTGAACATCATTAATAAAATTACAAGTAAAATACCACTGAAACTGCGAAGTGGAAAAACGGGCTCCTTTTTGATGGGTGCAAGTTTTTCTATTGCCTTTTGCCCAACAATGTTTGTTATATTTTTCGTCACACTCATGCCTGTTGTGTTGACCTCTTCATACGGTTTGATCCTTCCTACCGTTTTTGGGATTGGGACTTCAATACCTGTACTTATCGTGATTGGAATTATTTCCTTCCTTGGGATAAGCGGCACCTTGATGAAAAGGAGCAAAAAATTTGGCTTGTGGGTCCAACGTGCGGCTGGAGTTACTCTCATTTTACTTGGTATATTAGATACCATCACTTATTGGTTTTAAAATTTCATTGAGGGTCTGGTTTACTGAAAGTTTGCGTCTCGGCTGTCAAATGGATTCTTGTTGGCTTCACTAAAATGAAAAGGAGAGCGTTTGCCATGAAGGCATTTCAAACGCTCTCCTTTTTAACAATCCAATCTTTCGTATACAATTGTTAAGCGGCCATTTTCCGGCATTCTTCTGCACATCGAAAACAGGCTTCCGCACATCTTTGACAGTGGTCATGGTCATGCTTTTTACATTCATTTCCGCAAGCCTCACAAATTTCTGCGCACAATTGGCAAATTTGTTTTGCAAACGGGCTGCCAGACTGCATGGATTTGGCTGCAAAGGCGCATATATCTGCACATTCACGATCCAATCGGATACAGTCTGCCATCATAGCTAAATCCTCTTCCTTTAAGCAAGCGTCATAACAGGTGTTACAGGCTTCCATACACTCCAGGCAGGCTTGAATACATTCTTCATAAGATTGAGCAATCATTTATATCGTCCTCCTTTTGAGATTGTACGCTTTTATTTTTCCCGCGGACAAATGGTATAAACTGCATAAAGAATGCATATTTCCGTCACAATAAATTCCTGGAGTAAGAGTTTTGGTTTAATAAATTTTGTTCCCTCCGTCTGCTTACTACATTTAGTATTTTAGTCGTATGAACTTCTTTTATTTTGATGGTGGTGATCAACATACCTTTGAATAAGCATGAGCAGATACTTTAAAAGTTAGTAATGTAATTGTGTTTATTTCTCCATTATTTCTTCATATTTATCAGTTACAATGCAAGCAATCGTACCAGTATTGAAGAAGGTGGAGCATGAAGATAAACATTATTTTACTTGTTGTTTTGTCTTTCACGTTTTTTATTTCAAGCAAGACTTTTGCTGAAGATAATCCTGATATTTCAAGTGAAGCGGCTATTCTTATGGATTCTAAATCAGGTCAGGTTTTATATGAAAAGAACGCTAACAAAAAAATGTATCCTGCAAGCTTAAGTAAAATTGCCACAGCCATCTATGCTTTGGAAAAAGGAAATCTTGATGATTTAGTAACGGTCAGCAAGGAAGCGCACCAAGTTGAAGGTACAAGAGTTTATTTGGAAGAAGGTGAGAAGGTTCCATTAAAGAAACTGATTCAAGGGCTGCTCATAAATTCCGGAAATGATGCCGGAGTAGCGATTGCAGAGCACTTGGATGGATCGGTAGAAAATTTTTCATTAAATATAAACAATTATTTAAACAAGTTAGGTGTCAATCATACAAATTTTCAAAACCCACATGGTCTTTTTGACCCCAGCCATGTAACAACGGCTAACGATTTAGCTGTTATAACTCGGTATGCGATGAGAAACAAAGAATTCAGGGAAATCTTTGCAACGAGGGAATTAAGATGGAAGGGAGAATCCTGGCAGACGACACTCATTACCCACCATAAACTGATGAGGGAACAGCCTTATGAGGGTGTTACAGGCGGAAAAACTGGCTATGTTGACCAATCTGGTCACACATTGGCTACAACGGCAAAAAAAGACGGTTTGAGCTTAATTGTTGTGATATTAAACGGTTCTACTCAGGAAATGGCTTATAAGGATACTACTGAATTGTTGGATTACGGCTTTAGGCACTATGAAACTTCTTTAATCCCCAAGGGTACCAAATACTCTAATAAGAACAACCAATTTTTCGTAGCTGAAGATTTTTATTTCACAAAGTCTCTTAATCAAAGTGTAGAGACAAACATTAATGAAAAAGGATTGTTAGAAATATTGCAGAACCAGACCGCTATTGCCTCTGCACAATTAGAAAATTCCAAGAGTAACTTGACCAAACAAGCCGGGGCCACAGGGAACGGGTTGCCTGTTACTATAAAAAAATATTTTAATGGAATTTTAATTATCGTTCTAATTGTATTTTTCGGATCTCGTTTCAAGAGAAAAAGAAAATCCAGGAGAAAAAAATATATTAAAACTGGCTGACAGAGCCAGGATTGCCATAAAGTCAAGTTCTATGAAATATTTGACCAAAGGGGGAGGGCAATGAATATTGAGGTGGGTATCACTCGGTCCAGTATCGGTACCAACATCATGGGCGGCCATGGTATTGGCTTTTTTGATAACGGGAGCCTTCTTGTTCATCACCAAAAAAAAGGCGGCCTTAAATTGGTACGAAAATGCCATATTTATTTTTATAGTGACTTGGAAACTAAGTGTAATCATCTTCCATCCAAAAATGGCTATCGCCAATCCTATGACCATACTATATTTTAACGGTGGAGTGAAAGGATATGGAATCGGTTTGGCAGGCGCACTTTTATATACAACTTTTTCGAAAAAGGGGGCAATAATAAGATACAGTGAGTTGGCACTGTCATGGATACTAGCTGTTTCTACGTATGAACTGGTGTATGGGGTATTCAAGGAAATAGGCGCTTTAGTGGTTGCTATTCAATTGATAATCAATCTCGCTTTACTGACTTTGCTCATTATCAAAGCACCTAATCGCTTATGGATGCTGCAAATCATCACTTTGTTTACATGCGTACAAGGAATTTTTTATACGCTAAAAGCTAACCTGCTCTCCCTTCCTATGGCTACATATCTAATATTTGTGATCTTCTTTTATTTTTGGAGTAGAAACAGGGGTGGTCAATCTTGAAAAAAAATATATTCGGATTAACGGTCATTGCACTTCTTGCAACCATTATGATCATAAATATTCTTCAGGATACACGCAAACCGAAAGGCGTGGACTTTGAACAAGGAAAGTCCGTTGCACAAACGGCAACCGATGAAACGATTAGCGAAGGCCTCTCTCCAGGGGAGATTCCTCCGGATTTCGAATTGCAGACCCTTGATGGACAAACAATCAGGCTATCCGATTATAAGGGAAAAAAAGTTATTTTAAATTTTTGGGCTACATGGTGTCCGCCTTGCAGAGCTGAAATGCCATATTTGGAAAATTATTATAAAACAAAGGCGAAAAAGCAGAACGTTGAAATCATTGCCGTCAATTTAACAAATGCCGAAACTAGCAGAAATAAGCTAGAAACGGTCAAGGATTTTGCCGATGAATACGGCCTTACATTTCCGATCCCTTTGGATGAAACAGGAAAAGTGGGAAACACATACCAGACCATAACTATCCCAACCAGCTACATGATTGATTCTAAAGGGATCATTCATGAAAAAATCATCGGGCCAATGGATGAAGAAATGATTAAAAAGCTTGTAAATGAAATGAGTTAAGTAAATGGGCTGATTACAAATGGGTATCAGCCCTTATACATATAGCCTAATAAAATCTCATGTACAAGCTTATCAAACTCTTTTGTTGATTTAAGTTTTCCCGCAGACTTCTTACTATAGATGGACCACTCCCTACAATAGCCATTATCATTTGTACATGTTTCATAGGATTGTCCTTTCCTTAGCCAACAAAAATCATTAACAGAAAGAGAGAAGAATATACTTCTAAAGTGATTTTTATAAATGTATTGTATGGAGCTCTTGCGTTTTAGTGTCCATACAAACGTAAAGAGTAAATATTTATTGGGGGAGGTCCGATTGCGCGTTTCAAATGTTATTGTCCGTAAACGATTGGTTTTTGTGTTAATCGGAGGGTTGTTGATCATGTTTGTAATGGGGATACGGCTGGGATATATCCAATTATTTATTGGTGACTGGCTGACAGGTAGGGCGATGGAATTATGGAGCCGTGATATTGTAAACTAGCACATTATTTCAGACACCTAATTTCAAATTAACTCCGGTGAAAAACCTGAAATAGTGTGCCGGTTTG
>NZ_JBFEGN010000045.1:0-32988 GCF_047228825.1 Siminovitchia jepli | reverse complement strand
CCCTTGCATATAACTTCGACAAAAAAGGTAAAAAACCTTGTTAAAACAACATTTTTTTGTTATTCAGTAGACCCTAATTTACATCAAGGCTTCCTGTAATAAATCCACTATATGAACAGCACGAACTCCGGGTAGGTTTTCTCTTTCTATTCCAAGCTTCATTTGCAGTAAACAGCCTGGATTTGCCGTTACAATTGTTGTTGCATTCGTATCCTTCATTACAGTCATTTTTTGATTAAGAATGTGCATCGATGATTCGGGTTCTACAATGTTATAGATGCCCGCTGATCCACAACAGCTATCGGCATTTTCCATCTCACGGAACTTAATCCCCTTGATGGATTTCAATAACTTCCGGGGCGCTTCATTGACATGCATTACATTTCGTAAATGGCAGGAATCCTGAAAAGTGATGATCTGATCATCTAAAACCAGACGGTTTTCTTTATGAAAAGAGAATTCATAAAGGACGCTTGATATGTCTTTGATTTTTTTTGCGACCTCCTTTACACGTTCTTCCCAGCCAGGTTCATCTTTTAGTAAATGGTCATACTCGGACAAGAAAGCACCGCAACCTCCAGCATTTGTGACAATATAATCAACATTCTCTTTTTCAAAGGCTTCAATGTTCTGTTTGGCCAGTTTTTTCGCCAGCTCTTTTTCGCCGCTATGTCCGTGTAACGCCCCGCAGCATACTTGTGTCTGAGGGATAACGACTTCACACCCTGCTTTTTGCAATAATTTAATGGTCGCATCATTTGTTTCCCGAAAAACTGTATCCATTAGGCAGCCGGTAAAAAAAGCAACCGTTGCTTTTTTTATACTATCAGGCTTTACTCGCGCTTTGCGTATTGCCATGTTTTTTTTCTTTGGAACTTTAGGCAGTACTCTTTCCATTTCTCTTAAGTGGTTGGGAAAGAGTTTTAGAAAGCCAATTTTACGAACAGTTTTTTGAAGGCCGGAGCGTTGATAAAATCCAATTAGACTTGTTATATGTTCCATGTTGTTTTGTTTCGGAAAAAGGTGATTAAAAACCGCTTGATGAACTAGTTGGCTTGACAGTGAACGCTTTTTATTTTGGTTGATGATGTCTAGAGCTTCCTCCAATAAATGTCCATATTTTACCCCCGCGGGACATACGGGTTCACATGCCCTGCAGCCTAAACACAGGCTTAAAGACTTTTCAAACTCATCATCCGGTTCAATCAAGCCATCGTAAACCGCCTTCATTAATGCGATTCTTCCTCTTGGCGATTGGCTTTCCTTATATCCTGAAACAATATATGTTGGACAAGATGGCAAACAAAAGCCGCATCTCATACAGTTGAGGAGCTCATTTTCGTCCATTCGCTCTTGAAAACCCTTTTGAATATTTTCCATTTCTGTCATTGTCGTCATCTTGATACTACCACCCGTTTTCGAGTATCTTTTGCAAACATTTTCCCGGGGTTCATAATATGATTGGGATCCAGGGCATCCTTGATCGATTTCATTACGTGGATACCAGATTCCCCAAGCTTCCATTCCAAATAAGGAGCCTTCACAATCCCTACCCCATGCTCTCCAGTAATTGTCCCACCCAACTCAATCGCTTTTTCAAATATTTCATCAAAAGCATTTTTCACCCTTTGCATTTCATCTTTGTCCCGTACATCTGTCGGACAAGTTGGATGCAGATTCCCATCCCCGGCATGACCAAAAGTACATATGTTTATTTGGTACTTATCGGCTATTTCATTGATTGCCATCACCATTTTAGCTATTTCTGACCGTGGAACAGTTGCGTCCTCCAAAATGGTCGTTGGCTTCATTCTTGCGAGTGCGGATAATGCATTTCTTCTGGCCGTCCGTAAGGCCTCGGCTTCCTTTTCTGTTTGGGCTATTTGAATGGAATATGCATTCTCACTTTTGCATATTTCCTCTATTTTCATCATGTCTTTTTCAACACTGTGTCGTTCGCCGTCCTGTTCAATCAGCAATACACATTTTACGTCTGTCGGAAGGCCGATTCGTGAATAATCCTCTACCACTTTTAATGTAGGCTGATCCAAAAACTCCAAAGTTGCCGGTATCACTTTGTTTGCAATAATTTTCGAAACTGACCGTGCCGCATCCTCTAGATCCTGATATTGGACAAGCATGGTCTTTTTCGTTTTAGGAAGCGGAATAAGCTTTAAGGTAGCTTCTGTTATAACCCCTAATGTCCCTTCTGAACCGATAAACAACCTTGTCAAATCGTAGCCGGCAACATCTTTGGCAAGCTTTCCTCCCGTTCGGACAATTTCTCCGTTTGGAAGAGCAACCTCCAGCCCCAGCACATAGTCCCGGGTAACACCATATTTAAGGCCTCTTAATCCCCCGGAGTTTTCATTCAGATTTCCTCCAATGGTTGATATTTTCATGGAGCTAGGGTCAGGCGGATAGAATAGTCCTTTTTTTTCCACCTCCTGCATCAGATCCCAGGTAACGACTCCTGGCTGGCAGGTGACTGTTAAGTTCTCCTCATCGATCTCCAAAATCTTGTTCATCTGATTGAAAAGGATGACGATACCTCCTTCAACAGGACAAGTACCGGCGCATAGATTTGTTCCGGATCCTCTGGGGATGACCGGGGTTTTATATTCATTGCACAAAGCCAGTATTTTAGCCACTTCTTCTGAACTTCTTGGCGACACAACAGCATCCGGCATTGATTGATAGTCCGGTGTAGCGTCATATGAATATACCAGTCTTTCAACTTGGGAATCGGCAAAGTTCTCCGCCCCTGTTATATTGATCAAGTATTCCTTTATCTGAGAGGTTAACATGACAAGCCCCCTGATTTTCCAATTTTCAATATATTATAGAAGATATCCTTCTCACAATCTATGTATGATGATATAATTAGAAAGCAAATAATAAGCTTTTTCTTGTGTATTTATCTAAAGGAGTGAATACAAATGGAATTATCACCAAAACTGGCTTCCAGAATCACTTCCGAGGTACGTCAAGTCATGAAAGAAGATATTATACTAGTGGATATTAACGGATTCATTATATCCTCTACAGAGAAAAGCAGAGTTGGCTCTTTCCACGAAGGTGCCGAGATAGTCATTAAAACAAAGCAAAAGCTTTATATCGATAAAGAAAGGGCAACGACCCTTAAGGGGGTAAAAGAGGGAATCAATATGCCCATCATGTTTAATCATCAAGTGATTGGGGTTGTCGGGATTACCGGCGATCCAAAAAAAGTGGAACCATATGCCGAATTAATAAGACGAATGACAGAGCTTATTATACAAGAAGCTTTTTATACCGAAAGACACGAATGGGAAATAAGAGGAATTGAATCTTATATTCATGAATGGCTAAACGCTGTCTCCATTGATAATGAGCTTTTGGAGAAAGGCATGAGGCTGGGAATTCCTGTTTCTTCCCCGCTTACTTGCGCTCTTATACATTTGGATATCAAAAAGTTAACAAACTACGAAATGAGTAAATTGCAAAAAGAAATAATTGTTTTGTTTCATTCGTTATTCGGTGATAATAATTCTTTTATTACCCGCTGGGGACAAGAAAGTTTTTTGGTTTTGAATAAAGCCGAACCCTCCTATAGCAAAAGTTCATTTTACTATCAATTAAAGAGGTTTAAAGATTCTTTCGAGCGAAGGCACCTTCATTCCTTGTCTATCGGTGTTGGAAAAAGTATATGCAAACATCATATCAAGAAGACATATAAAGAAGCCCAAAAAGCTTTAAATGTTGCTCAAAAAAGTAAGGGCATTGTTTTTTACGAAGATTTAATCCTTGAAATCATATTGGAAGATATTCCGGCAGAAATACAAACGGATTTTTTGAAACAAACAATTTATAAGATGAAAGAGGAAAAGCATTTAATTTACACCCTACAACAATATATAAAAAATAATCAGTCCATTAAAAATACAGCCGACGTGATGAACATACATATCAACACCCTGCATTACCGTTTAAATAAGATTGAGGAGCTTATAGGGATTTGTCCCAAAACAACGGAAGGCGTTGTCATATTATATATCGCCTTGATGCTGTTAAACAATCATAGAAAGTAATGAGGACCGAGTTTCCTCGATCCTTGTCAAATTCTTAAACAGAGATTTCTTTTTTTACGTTCAACAACTTAAAGAATTCTCTCATGAAACCTGGCAAGTCCGGCCAGGCATGCCCTGAAACTATATTACCGTCCA
The DNA here is from genome assembly GCF_047228825.1 of Siminovitchia jepli. NCBI lineage: Bacteria > Bacillati > Bacillota > Bacilli > Caryophanales > Bacillaceae > Siminovitchia > Siminovitchia jepli. Next base: position 28,783 of record NZ_JBFEGN010000045.1, on the reverse strand, counting down.
CATGCAGCATCTTTTCCATATAGATGGCCCCTGATGCTTCCACTTCCGGCCTGCAGGCTGTGTATGCCGTCATCTCTCTGTCCTTAATATGCTCTCTGACTGTTGTAAGTACAAGCTGGCCATGACAGATGACCCCAACAGGTTTATTCTCTTTTAAGAAATGGGCCGTAATTTCCTGAACCTTCGGGTTCATTCGAATATATTCCGGAGCACGTCCGCCCGGTATGATAAGACCATCATAATCATTTGGATCAATCTCATCTACAGAAGCATGGGATTCGATCTTATATCCCCACTTTTCGGTAAAAGTCTCCATTTCGGGAAGAAAATCATGGATAACTGTCTGAAGCTTTTTCTTTGTGGGAGAAGCGATTGTACAGTCAATGTTTTCTTCAATACAACGATAATAAGGATAAAATACTTCTAAAGCCTCTACAGCATCTCCAGTAATGATCAATACATTTTTACTCATTCTTTTCACCATTCCTTTTATATTTTTAATTAACCGAACCAGATAAAGATCCGATTATTCCTTAACCAAGCCAACTTCTTCGTAGGGAGGCAAATTGTATCTCGCCTCCAACAGTCCCCGGCAATAGTGAGCATTAAATTCCATGCTCATACGTGTTCTTTTAGCCCCTCGCAGATAATCCTTAAAATTTTTTTTCGTTAACGGCTCTTCCTCCGGAGTTGTAACAGCTCGAAGGCTGGAGTGATTTAATGCCTTCTTTTTTTCCAAATACTTATCTCGAAGCAGCTCCCCTTTCTCCGGCAATGGCAAATTTTTCAATTTTTGAATTGATAGACCTATAATCTCCTCCTCGGTCATTCCCCTATTAAGAAGATACTTCAACAGCTTTTCCTGCCTGGCGTAATAGGCCTTAATATCGAATATCCTGCGCAAACCCTGGAGATCCCCGTCAGATAATCCACTAAAGACCTCATTAAATGACTGCCCATTTGTTACACCTTTATTTATTTCGTCAGAAGCACAATGGTCCAGCAAACTAACTTGAACGGTTGTTACCCAGCCGAGTTCTGAAACATATTTCCTTATATCTTCAGCCATGATATATGCAAAATTTGGAGAGCACCAATAAGTGGGCAAGCGGAAAACAACATGAACGGATTGGCCATTTATTTCAACGCGGTCGATGAAATTCAAGTCGGTGAGCGGCTCGTCCAGTTCGGGATCATATACTTTTTCAAGCATTTGGTAAACTTGTTCCACTTTTGTCATCAATATGCAACACCTCCCAAACGATTGTGCAAAACACAAGAACTCATCAAACCATCTGTACTGGCAATGGGCTGTTTTTTAATTTTTCCTTTTGTTCTTCAATATTAATGTTATATAATCTTGCAACATTTTCAGCTAAAATTTTCTTTTTCACATCCAGATCAAACGTAACACCAGTCTCTTCTTGAATATCTTCCGGAAACTCTAATTCCAAGAATTTTTCAATGAGCCATTTTGGTTCCCAAATGGCATAGTCACTTCCGAAGATAATCCGGTCTTCATCAAGCCAATATAATAGTTCGCTCATAATTTCAGCAAAATACCGCGGTCGTGTGTGGATTAAAGCAATGGCAACAGACAATCCGGCATAAACATTTTTTTCTTGTGTAGCAATCCAGCAAAAATCTTCCAATCTGGGAAGCCCAACGTGTTCTACGATAAAGTTCAATTCAGGGAAACAGCTTGCCGCATCGTCCACATCTGCCACGTCAAAAGCATCACGGTTCAGCGGGGTAATTGTTGGCCCTTTATGGATATGGATATTGTAAATTCCCAACTCCTGACATTTTTCCAAGTATTTTTTGGCCCAATCATCTGAAAGCTTGTACCCCTTGGAATTTCCATACCAGTCTGCTGTATATAATTTTACTCCTTGCCATCCATATTTTTCCTTATTTTTTTCCAACTCTTCTAAACCCCTGTTCCCATGTCGGGGATCAAAGCCCCCATTACAAATGAAACGGCCCGGGAATTGCCTGGATAACTCTTCATTCACATCATAATCGCCAAAACCATTCTTATAAAACTCGCTTAATAATACCGGCTGGAAAATGGCCATGTCCGCATATCCTCTAACGAATACATCTTCTACCAACTTTTCTGGGGAATATGTGTCGAATTCTTCCCTTGGCCACAAGTATTCTTTTGGGCTCAAGTTTTTGTGATAATCATAGAAACAATTAATGAATTGCTCCCCATGGATGTTTAATCGATTTTCTTTCCTTGCGTCCCATAAAGCGATATGTGCATCAATTACGAAAATTTCTTCCCCGTTTGGTGCTTTAATCAACTTCATTCCTCCTTGTTAAGTTTTTTCAAAAGCGCTTCCATTATGATGAATACCAGCTGCTTAAATAGATGTAAGGCGTATGCTGTTGTCAGGCTCTTTTAATTACTTTATTTGATCTTAACAAAACTTTTAAATATTTTGAATATATTAACAAACAAAAATCCAGCAAATGGTTCCTCCTTTTTTTGTATGAATAAACAAAAATGCATAATCCTAGATTACGAAAGCAACAAATAATCCGAAATATATGAAATAAATTACATTCTTCATGTCTAACGCTGTAGCGATAAGGGTTTTCAAAGTTAATCAATATTTGGGCATTTTCTCATTTTCCTGGAAATTAATATCGCTTGGCAGGAATTTTTCTCCAAAAAAGAACCTCCTTAGAACGACAGGATTTTGAATTATTATTTGGTCCGGAGGTCAAGAACCAGGATTTTATTGACGATGCACTGGTGAGAGCCTTGTCTGCACTCCATTCGACAGGTCTTAAAAAAGTTTATATCCAGACAGCCCAAGGGATCCAGGAAGCAAACCCGCTAAGACTGGACAGAAGCTAGGAGTACAAAGGAATTGCTTTGCCTGTTTTATGTCGAATCGCAATGGACGTTGTTAAAATGAATAAGAAAATGCCACAGAGGCACAGCAAAGTGTCTCTATGACATTTTGTTTTAAATAATAAATCAAAGTGGTTATCTTAGCGCTAAATATGGGATTTATTCAACTTAATGATACTATCATAGAGAATCTCCACGGCAGGTAGTAATGATTCTTCATTAATATCAAACTTCTCATTATGATGTCCGGCAGCCAGGTCCGTCCCGATGATACAATACGTAGCTGAACCGCCATTTCGCTGAACTTCCTCCATAAAATAGGTGGCATCCTCAGAACCGCCGCTATTGTCGCTTTCGGCCATGCTTTTTTCGATGAACGGATGGTCGCTTTCGGAGGCATGACCATTTAAACTATCACCACAAGTATGGTGGAAGTATCTTCCTTTATAAATTTTCTTGATGGCTTCTATGATTGAAACCACATTCGTTCGTCTTGTTATTTAGACGAAAAAAATCGCCCTTAAAAGGCGATTACAGGCTTATTATGTTATAAAGCGGCATATAGTTTTTGCTTCCTATTTAAAGCTTTGCTTGACGTTAGATCATCTGAGGAACAAAGTCAAACCCTGTATAAATTCTTTGGTGATGTCATGACACAAGACCATTTCTTACCTGCTCAAATTACACTATTCATTTTTTAATCCTTCATTCAGACTATACGCTCATGAATATCTTCTCTTATCCTGTTTACTTAAAGGGGAGCATATCAAATAACCAAGCTATGTATTATTAGTCTCACTCAAGACAATATCAAGACTTGACAAAAATTGTCTTAATTGAGGTATAAAATTCAATTGCTGCTCTTCCCTGCTCTCTTGAATGAGAGCTCGACTGTTTCATTCCTCCAAATGGTGCTTGGAGCTCAACCCCTGCGCTTTCTGCGTTAACCCTAACTAGACCTGCTTCCATTTCATCAATAAATAGGAGGATATTTCCAATATTTTTTGTAAAAATGGAAGCACTTAACCCATACTCCGTGTCGTTGGCTAATTCTAGCCCTTCTTCAAGTGAATCTACTCGCATTAAGGCCAAAACAGGACCAAATATTTCTTCTTTAGCTATCGTCATATCCGGCTTAACATTATCAAAAACAGTAGGTTCTATGAAATAACCATTTTTATCTTCAATTCTTTGACCACCATACAGAAGAGTCGCACCTTCATTCTTACCTATATCAATATAAGAAAGAACGGTATCTAACTGTGATTTACTTACTAATGGTCCCATCCATGTAGAAGATTCTAAACCATCTCCCACTTTAATTTCTGATACTTTATTAATCAATTTTTCCTTAAATTCATCATAAACATCAGTATGAACAATTACTCTGCTGGTAGCTGTACATTTTTGACCTGCAGATCTTAAACCACCGCTAATTGTGGCTTCTACTGCCAGATTTAAATCAGCGTCACTTGCAACAATGACAGGATTTTTGCCCCCCATCTCTAACTGGTACTTCTTGCCGTTTTCTACAGCTTTACGTGCAATCTCTTTACCGACTTTGTTGGAACCAGTAAATGTTATTCCGTTAATATCGGGATGATTTAACATTTCTGTACCTATCAACGATCCTGAGCCAGTAACCATATTTATTACACCATTTGGGACATCCGCATCACAGAAACACTGAATTATTTTAGCACACGTAACCGCTGTTTCACTCGCCGGTTTAATAACAACAGTATTTCCATAAATTAAAGCTGGTGCGATTTTCCATAGGGGAATGGCGACAGGAAAATTCCAAGGAGTAATTACCCCTACAACACCTAATGGCACTCTAGTAGTGTACATTAGCGCCTCATTATCGGTAGATGGGATCACATCTCCTATTGATCGTAAACCTTCACCGGCATAATAACGAAGAATTGCTACCCCACGAGCGGTTTCTCCTTTTGCTTCAAAGAAAGTTTTTCCCATCTCTTTAGTCATTGTAGATGCAATATCATCTAGTCGCTCTTCTAAAATAGAAGCTACCTTTAACAAGTAATCTCCTCGAACGTTGCCTGGCAATTTTCTCCATGATTTTGTTGCTTTTTTAGCTGCACAAGCAGCCTGATCTAGATCTTCCTTAGTAGACATTTGGTAAGAACCAATTGCTTCACTTATATTGGAAGGGTTATAACTTGTGGATGTTTCCCCATTTTTAGATTCTTTCCATTCCCCATCGATGAAATTTAAGTAAGTATGTATACTTTTCAAACTGTTTCCTCCTAATTTAAATTAACTAAATTACTACCTTTTAATTTTTCATAGACTAATTTTGATGCTAAAACGTCAAGTATCGCTACACCAACAGATTTAAAAATAGTAACACCTTTTTTTACAGAGTCTTTTTCACCATGTAAAACTAATTTTCTTGTATCCATTACATTATTTTCATCATACCCGAGTGATTTGGCTGTTTTCATTTCTCCACACTCCAAAAATGCAGCATAGGAATCAACAGAGATATAGTCTGCTCTTTTTACAATATAATCAGGAATCTCCTGCATATTTGCTTTGAAAGCACCTGAACCTGCAAAATGCTTTCCAGATAAATCAATATCCTCAATATATGGCAAAACAGGATTTACAGATGTTGAAGTTGTTATGATCAGTTCCGCCTCTTTTAGAATTTCTTCTTGATTTGCTGGTTTAAATTCAATGTGGGGAAAGCTATCTTCGGATTTTTTCAGAAAATATTCCAATCGCTGAGGGCTTCTATTATTAATTAACACAGTTTTAATTGGTCTTACTGCGCAAGCTGCCTGTAAATGAGTCCATCCTTGATCTCCTGTTCCAATTACACCTACCGTTGATGTATCATCAGAAGACATATATTTCATACCAACTCCACTGACAGCACCAGTTCGAATAGCTGTTATAGTTCTTGCGTCAAGTAATAAGAGTGGTTTCATTCTTTTTCTATCAAATAATACAATAATACCCCTTAAAGTTGGTTCGCCAATCTTAGCATTTCCCGGTGCTATTCCTATTACTTTTGCCGCATAATAATCTTCAAAAAAAGAAGGCATTAAAATTGCAGTATTATCACCATCGTTAATAAATAATCGTTCAGGAACATGGGAGTCTTTTTCTGTATCATTTGAATAATACTCTTCAATCGTATTAATCACTTCTCGCATAGTAACTATTTCTTCTATTTTTTTAGAATCAACAAACTTCATTTATATACCCATTCCTTTCGCTTCGCTCAAGGCACAAAACATAATGAAACAGGTTTGCCTTGAGCGATATTTTGGCAATTCTATAGCCATAGGGATATCCAATTAACTACAAATCACGCGGAGGTGAGTGGGCTACTCTAGTTGTGGAGTGACCGCATTTATATATGTGTAGATTGCCTTTCCAAGCACAAATAAGTGTGACTTCGAGCACGCAGACTTATCTTTGTATAAACATTACTCGTTTATTGCTGGGCAGCAATCATTTAAGTAATATCATGATAGGTGGTCTCAATGTCATTTTTAGATTCCTCTATATGCTTTAGCATAGCAATAGATGCTCCAACAGGATCTCTTTTTTTAATTTTACTTAAGATCTCCATGTGGGCATCAATAACTAGAGTTGGATTAGCTGGAGCTGCAAAAGCTTTACTCCGATAAGAACGCAGAGCAGTGATAAAACTGTTATAGATAAAGTTTATGCCCTCATTTTTAGTATTAGTAATTATTATATTGTGAAAATGCTCGTCCTCCTTGACAATCGCTTCCACATTCTTGCTCTTTATTAATTCTGGTAATCTCTCACAAGATTCCTCTAACATAAGGATCTCTTTGTCTGTTATTCTTTCAGCTGCCAATTTTGCAGCAAATGGTTCTATCGCCATTCGAATTTCTATTAGTTCTTGAATTTTGAATTTATTACTCTGAAACCACTCAATAAAACGTTTTTTATCGTGCAGATCTTTATCAATTACAAAGGTCCCTTTACCCCTACGTATTTCTACATAACCCTCAGCTTGTAAATTAACCAAAACTTCACGAATAACCTGTCGACTGATACCAAGCTCTTTTTGTAGTTGGCTTTCAGTTGGGAGTTGATTTCCAACTCCCAAATCGGAGATCAACTCTTTAATAATTAGCATTGCCTCTTCAGCAACTGTAAGTCTAGACAATTTTCTACTCATCTTTATTCACCCTTTTATCATGCTGCTTTTTTGTTATTTAAATTTTTTGCTTTAAAAATTGATCTTAAAGGAGAGAGTATAGTTAGTAATGCCAGTAACAGGAAAATAAAGGTGATTGGTTTTTCATAAAGAAAAGCAATGGATCCTTCATTCAGTATCATTGCTCTACGAAAGTTTTCTTCAATCATAGGTCCTAAAATAATCCCCAAAATAATTGGAGACATTGGAATACTTAACTTTGTCATGAAGTAACCAATAACACCAAATACTAATAAAACGAATACGTCAAACATTGTATTATTCATTGCATATGATCCAACTGTACAAAGAATTAAAATAATGGGCATTAGTAATTTAGTGTCAAGTTTAATAATTTTAGCAAAATAACGAACCAATAATAATCCTAACACCAACATGAAAACATTAGCAATTAGCATACCTGCGAACAATCCATACACTAAATCGCTATTTTTTACAAACAATAAAGGCCCAGGTTGTAGACCGTGAATAAGAAAAGCTCCTAGCATGACGGCTGCTGCCGCATCTCCAGGAATACCTAATGTTAATAACGGAATCATTGTTCCACCTGTAACTCCATTATTCCCTGCTTCAGGAGCGGCGATGCCTTTATACTCTCCTTTCCCAAATTTACTTTTATCTTTTGACCATCTTTTGGCTTCATTGTAGCTAACAAAAGCTGCAATGTCAGCTCCTGCTCCTGGAATCGCACCAATAAAAGTTCCAATAATCCCAGATCTAATCATAGTAATAGATAATTGTAGTGTTTCTTTTAAACTAATTATTTTTGTTTTAAAATCAGTAGCTAAGTTATTGATTTTTGAGTTATTCGTTTCAATAAATAATAAAACCTGTGATACTCCAAATAAACCAATTAATGCAGGTATTAAATTAATACCATTCATTAAAGAATTTGAACCAAAAGTATATCTAGGAAAGCCAGTAATAGGATCCATCCCAATTACCGCAACCAATAAACCAAAACATGCAGCTAACAATCCTTTAAGAACATTTTTACCAGAAACAGTAGCGATAATGCTTAATCCAAAAACAGCAAGTGCTAAAAACTCACCAGCACTAAATTTTAATGCAATTTTAGCAAGCCAAGGAGAAAATAATATTAAACAGATTGTTGAAATAATTCCTCCACAAAAAGAGGCAATACTAGCAATACTTAGTGCTTTTCCAACTTGTCCTTGTTGCGCAAGAGGATAACCATCAAAAATAGTAGCTGCAGCAGCTGGAGTTCCTGGTATATTTAATGTTATAGCTGCAATCGAGCCACCATAAGTGCCACCGATAAATACACTGACCATAAGTAAAATAGAAGCAACGGGACTTAAACCAAATGAAAAGGGTAGCAAAAGTGCAATTGTCATCGTAGAAGTTAATCCAGGTAATGATCCTACCAATATCCCTAATGCAACTCCTATAAAAATTATAAATAAATCTGATACGTTAAGTATTGTTTGTAGACCATCTAAAAGCATATTATCCCTCCAATCAGAATAAAATTTCGGGTAGGCGAATTTTTAAAACTACAGCAAAAATATAATAAATAACTACTGTGCTTCCAATTGGTACCAAAACAAAAGTTTTCCAATTTCTTAAACCTAGAGTTAACATAAATAAGCTCATAAATAACACGGTTGAAATTATAAATCCAATCTTACCCATTAAATAAAAATAGATACTGAAAGCTACTACTCCAACTCCTATTTTCAAAAGTCCTTGTACCGTAAAATTACTTTCTTCTCCTTTTTCTATTAAGGATTTTAATATTAATAGTATTGATAAAATAATTGTGATTATAGAAATAATTATCGGATAATAAGACGGTCCAAGATCTGTCGGCATATTATTAACGAAATCCTTCGTAAATATTATTGCTATTAACCCAACTATCATCATTATTATTGCAAACATTAAATTTGCTTTCTTCAATTGGCATCACCTCTTTTAAAGGACGAAGAAAACATTCGTCCTTATAATTAATTCTCTTCTTTTTTTGCAATCTCAATAATTGGCTTTAATATCCCTATATCATTTTTAATCAATTCTTCGAATTCCTTCGAATCATAATATCCAATTCCCAAGAAAGATTCATTCATAAATTCTTTAAATTTTTCAGTCTCGACTGCTTCTTTAATTGCTTCGGAGAGAACCTGAACTACTTCGCCGGGTGTATCTTTTGGAACAGCGATTCCGCGATAAGTACCTGATACAATGTTAAAGCCTTCTTCTTGGAAAGTAGGAACATCATCTAACCCTTGATAACGCTCAGTAGCCATTACTGCAAGTGGTCTAAGATCCCCCGAATCAATAAATTGTTTTATTTCTCCCGGAGTATAAATTCCAAAATCAGCTCCACCACCTAGAATTTCAGTAATAGCAGGTGCTGCCCCTTGATATGGTACAGTCGTAAACTCTACCTCAGTACCCTCACTAAATTGAATACCATAATAGTTAGGTACAACAGAAGCTGCAAATTTCATTTTTCCTGGATTAGCTTTTACTTCTTCTACTAGATCTTGGACATTATTATAAGAAGAATTAGCTGGGACTACTAGTACACCCGGATCCTCATTTACATTAGCAACAAATTTAAAGTCCATAGTTTCAAAAGGAGCAATCCCCTGTAATGGCAACGCCGCAACCTCTCTAGTAACAAGGGTCAAAGTATAGCCGTCCGGATTAGCATTAAGACCTTCATTCATCCCGTTAGCTCCCGAACCACCTTCTCTGTTAACTACCACTATTTCTTGGTTAAGGATTGGTTTAAGAGATTCCGCTAACACTCGAGCAACTGCGTCTGTTCCTCCACCTGCTGCAAAAGGAACAATTATTTCAATTTGTCTGTTTGGATATTGGTTAGAAGAGTCAGCATCGGAGCCTTTTTTAGCTGCATTTGTGTCACTAGCTTTCCCACCACATGCTGTAACAATTAATAGAGTAAATAGTACTACAAGTATGAATAAAGACTTTTTATTAATCATTAATTTCTCCCCCTTTATCTACGCACTCTTGTAAATTATTAAATAAAAATTCATATGTTAAATAACATAGCCAAGCTCCACCATCTACGTGTTCATTTGCTCTTTCTCCTAGCCAACTAGATCTTCCGGTCTTCGATTTCATGCCTTTTGTGCTCTCGGCCCCTACCTTTGCCTTTTCTTTTGCAGATTGTAGTGCATTTAAAGCGTTTTCATCTTCGTTCTCTTCAAATGCTTCAACCGCAGGAATTAAAGAATCTAAAATAGTCTTATCTCCTATTCTTGCCCCTCCCCTTTTTTGAATTTCATTAACCATTTCTCTCTGCAGCGTTCCCCAATTTTTAACTGTTAATGAATTCTCATCCATTTGCTCAGTGGACATTTTTTTGCCTGCCTTAATTAAAGCAGATGCCAATAAAATCCCCATAGTGGATGGCGCGGCTCTACGAAAGGCTTTTCCCCCTTCCACAAACCAAGTCTGTAATGAATCACTTTCTAATGCTACTTCATATATCGCTTTAGCTCCATTTAAAACTGTATTACCTAAGTCCCCATCACCTAGTTTTCCATCAAGGTTATTGAGTTCATCTTTTATTTGATGTGCAAAATCTAAATAACTTCGAGTAATTTTTTTTAAACTCATTATTCTACACCTCCTTTTCACAGACAAAAGGAGAGTATGCATTAGTATTTAATAGTTCTTTCATTTCTTCAGTTAGTTTAAGAATTGAAATTGACATCCCTGACATTTCCAGAGAAGTTGCATATTCACCAACCTTTGTAGAATGTATTTCTATTTTTTGGTTTTCTAAGCTGTTATGTACCTCATTTGCAATTATATATAATTCTTCCAAAGGGGTGGCACCAGCTCCATTAATCAACAAAGTTATCTCGTCCCCTGATTTTAACTTTAAATCTGATATTAAATAATCTAGTAATTCTTTTACAATATCAGAGGCCGGCAACAGCTTTTTTCTTTCTACCCCAGGTTCACCATGAATTCCCATTCCTATTTCCATATCTTCATTTGAAATTTCAAATGTAGGCTTGTTTGATTCCGGGATTGTACATGGGGATAAAGCAACTCCCATAGTAGCAACATTTTCTGCCACCTCTTCAGTTATTCGCTTAACTTCGATTAAGTTGTATCCTTTTTTAGCAGCGGCTCCTGCAATTCGGTATGCAAAGTATATACCTGCAACTCCGCGACGCTTTTTCCATTCCCTCCGAGGTGCGGAGGCAACGTCATCTGATATTCTTATTGATCTAACTTCAATCCCCTCTTCTTCCAACATTTCTTGAGTTAAATCAAAGTTCATTTTATCCCCAAAGTAATTGCCATATAAAAGCAAAATCCCATTTCCACTATTTATTTCTTTACAAACTTCGTACATCGTATCTGCACTTGGGGAAGTAAAAACATTACCTACTGAAACTCCATCAACTAAGCCATCTCCTACATACCCAAGGAATAGGGGTAGGTGGCCTGCACCTCCTCCAGTTGCAATCGCTACCTTCCCTTCAATTGGTGCATTCTTTCGAACTATTCCTTTTTTATCCTTCTTTACAAAACGCAGCTGATCAGCATGTGATCGGACTATCCCTGATAATACCTCGTCCACAAAATTATTCGGATCATTAATGATTTTTTTCATATCTTCCTCCCAAGTTACTTAGAGAATATTACGACCTAATTAACTGATAAGGTGAGGCAGGGAAGACCCCTGCTCCCCCTAAAGCATTCAATTTACACTCTTTCCGTCACACTTTCTATACCAGCATGTTTTAATGCTCTGGTAATTTCTTGAATATCTTCTTCGCATAGTGGATGGAAAGGACTTCTTGGTTTTCCTACATTAAATCCTCGTTGCCGTAAGACTTCTTTTGTTCTAGCAGGCATATTATGTTTATCCATAGCTAACCAAGTTGGCAACATTTTATAGTGTATTTCTTTAGCTTTTTCAAAGTTTCCTTGTTCATAGGCTTCCCATTGTTCTACACATAACTCTGGCAACACAGTTAAAATAGCAGCAATTGCACCTTCTGCACCTAATGCATATGTAGGATATAATAGAGCATCTACTGCACTGTAAATAATTTGATCTTTTGGTAACTCTAAGATCATTCTGTTTAATGCATGAATATCTCCACCACTTTGCTTAATACCGATAACGTTTTCAATTGCTGCCAATTTTTTCATGCATTCAGGAGTAATAATTGCTGTTGGAACTACATTATAAATAATAATAGGAAGGTCAACATTATCACTTATTGTCTTGTAGAACTCAAAGTGAGCATCATCATTTGGCTTAAAGTAATGTACAGGTGTGATCATTAAATAGTCTGCTCCAGCTTCTTTAGCTGCCTTTGCATATTCAATTACTTCTCTAGTTGAATCGCGAATAATACCGGCAACAATTGGAACTTTTCCTTGAACCTCTTCAACCCCAATTTCAACTAGCCTTTTTGTTTCTTCAGATGTTAAAGCATGTCCTTCTCCTGTACTGCCACCAATACTAATACCACCGATATTACTTTTTAATAGAAACTGTAAATGTTCTCTAAATAGCTCTTCATTAATTGACTCGTCTTCATTAAATGTAGTGACAGCTGGCGGAATTATTCCTCTTAATTTTTCATTGTACATTTAACTTCCCCTCTCTTTATGTTGTCGGACATCTGACGTCTAACGTCCGTTAACTCTATTATATTTATTCAGTCAATAAAGTCAATTGATTTTTTAAAATATTTAATGTGTTTATAATCAACTAATTTTTATTTTTGTTTGTGGTTATCTTTATTCTCCTAATTTTATTAACAGAGAACACCTGTGTAGTGCAAAATAAAAGTGCAAAGTTATGAATCGTAATAATACATAACTTTGCACTTTATTCATAAAGAAAAAAAACTGCCAGCCACCCGAGTCTTCTCTACTGTAGTTGTTGTCAAAGCAATCACAGTGGAGGTCAAAAGGAATGGGTTCCCCGATTCCTACCGTACGGTCTGTTACTTCATCAAAGATCGACGTGAAGGCAAGGAAAAGGGCGAAGACGGCAGGGATAAGAATTTAGAGCGTCTGCATCATCTGCCAACCAAGGCACAGTCTATTACATCCGCAATCCGGCCCAAAACGCACTCTTATTTAAGAAGTGCGCCCATTAGTTCAATAAGTATTACAATGAAGGTTTATCCTCTAACGACCAAACGAGAAATATATACACCCAAATAGATACTGAAGTGGTGAAAATAAATATTAATCTGACGATTAATGGAGATATACCAAAAAACTCTGCTATCCCTCCACATACTCCATATAACACCTTATCTGCCGATGATTTGACTAATTTCTGTGCCACTAAATTATCCCTCCTCTAAACTTTTTTCGAAGAAGTAAAACTACCAAACTACTATTACTACTATAAAAACCATTAATAAGTTCAATTATTAAATCTGTCCCGATCGGATAGTAAAGTACATTACTCGATAATGGCGCACAATTGCGGAAAATAATGACAAAGCCTTATTGAACAAAAGTTCCTAATTGTGTCATTTCAGCTGCGGGCATCCTTGATTTTCAACTTCTTCGGAACCAAATATTTGGTAATAATATTTCCGCTCTTGCTCCCCCTCTTCCTGAATGGAACCGGTAGCACCAAATCGTATTTCCTCCTGTGGAAGTTCTTTCACAATGTCCCCATTTTTGTCCACATAAAATGCTTTTGATTGGTATGATCCCGAATGTTTTTTATTAACCCAACCAAATTCCATCGGAGATGAAGTGTAAACAATACCGTCTTTAGGAACTTTATATTTAATTTCATTATTCTCAATTTTTAAAGGTGGCGCTCCCTTCACTTCATAATTTATAACTACGCAACCTTTAAAATCCATTGGCAGTAAATATGTTTGATCTACCCCTTTTTTGTTAGAATTCATGATTAAATAAACGGCTCCTATAACCAAAAGGGTTAACACGATTATTCCTATCTTGCTTTTCAATAAGCTCACCACTTCTAAAATGTTTAGTGTACCAAAGAATTCTTACTTCACCACCCTGCCCTGATAGTTTAAGAACACCATATTGTCCATAACCATAAGTATTCAATTTCTTGAAACTCTTCCTCTAAAAAATTGCTATAAAGCGGAAAAAGGCGTTTATCCTAATTCTAGGATAGCGCCCGTTAATAGTAATCCTATTTGAGATGCAATTAAGCATGATAGGACTTGTTTCAAACTATATTGGAGTAATGATTGAAGTATTCACTTTAAATGTAGATTTCGCTTAGTTATGTAATGGAAGGATAGCAAAAGGTAAAACAAATCTTCGTCATATTTTTTTAGCGTACTATATGCAGTTACATCAAAACCCAAAGGGTCTCCTCCCTACTCTTTTTTAAAGGTTTGTATAAACTCACTTAATAATTTTCTTTGCATGGGCGTTAAATCATTCATCGTTTCAATAAATTCCTGATACTCTGCAGATTTACCGTTTGAAGCATCAGCAAAAAACTCTGAAAGACTAATATTTAATACTTGGCAAATCCTTTCAAGAGCATCTATTGAGGGCTTGCTAACACCCTTCTCTATTTTAGATATTTGCGATGGGTCCAGATTTGTCTTTTCTGCTAAAAGACGCCCAGACATATTCGCTTGCTCTCGTAGTTTTTTGATTTTCTTCCCCATGTCAATCATCAATGTTCACCAACTTAAATTGAATTTTAATCAATTACACAAAAATAAATGAATATTATTCAATTTTATATTGACTTATTGAATTTAATTCAATATAATATGATTTAAATGTGATAGTTCTATACTCCACTGTATAGACAATGATTCATTTTTTAGAAAGGAGTTGATTGAAAAAGCTCATCTTAAAAGTAGTATCGATAAATATGTCATATAAGTACCAGTGATTATGTCCAGATTACCCAAAGCAAGTTAGCTATCTTAAATTCTGGCGCTCATTTTTATGATGTTATACATCATAAATCAATTGTACCAATATTTATGAGGGTCAACAAGAACAACCAAGGCCTTCTAAATCAAAAGGTGATATGTTTGACAAAACTTAGGATTAAGCAATTGAGAGAGGAAAAAAATATAACTCAGGCTAAATTAGCAGAAATAATCAACATTCGCCAAGAATCACTCAGTAGGATTGAGTTAGGACGGATAAACCCATCTATGGCGACGTTAGAAAAAATTTCTGCTGCCTTAAATATACCATTGCATAAGCTTTTTAAAGGAACGTAGCTGAGAGACATAATTTTTTACTACTGAGCAACACCTAGGTATCAACGCACTCCCAATTGGCAGAACATTCAGTATTTATTCTTTGGATTGTTATTGATTAGACCCTTTAGGGGGGTGATAGGAAAAGAATTATTTACCCAAATATATACCTTTCAACAATTTGTCGGTTAATTTAGCGAACGATTTTTTTTAAAAAATTAAAATCAGGAGGTTAATCCTAATATGAAAATTCTAAACCGTGTCGAAAACAAGCAATTAACGCCAATCTTGAAGAAGCGTTTTGAAATGGTGGAGCCGGCAACGATTGGACATCATCTTCATTACGGTTTCATGGATTGCCAGATTCGATCCATACTGCAAGATGTCAAGGTAGTAGGGACGGCATTTACTGTGAGAACGAGCTCAAATGATTCAACGATGGTTCATAAAGCCGTAAGTCTGGCTCAGGAAGGAGATGTGATAGTCATCGATCGGACTGGAGATACCAAGCATGCCTGTGTCGGTGAAATGGTGGTCTATGCAGCAAAGTCCAGAAAAGTGGCAGGGATTATCATTGATGGTCCTTGTACGGACATTCAGGCGATCCGTGAAATCGGATTACCGGTATTTGCCACTGGCCTTTCGCCCATTACGACCAAGCTCTATGGAATAAGCGGCGAAATCAATACAACCGTTCAATGTGGCGGAGTAGTGGTTAAGCCTGGTGATTTCATTATAGCAGATGATAATGGCGTATTAGTGCTTCCACAGGACCTGAACTACGAAAAAATTTTGGAAAAGGCGGAATTGAGCGAAAGAAACGAACCGAAATTCAAAGAGATGCTGGACATGGGAAAAACGTTAAGCAGTATCACGAAAGCGGATCAATTGCTTGGGCCAAATGATGAATGCAAGGAGAATATAAGATGAGAATGAGAGTCTTTATGATTACTTTATTAATGATGGCGACCATTATGAGTGGCTGCGGAACGGGATCGACCGCCAATGACAAAAAAGATGGTACCAATCAGCCGATAGTATTAAAACTTGGTACAAAGATGCCGGATGAATCTGTTGAAGGGAAGGCATTCAATCTTTTTGCCGATCTGGTGAAGGAAAAAAGCAATGGTGAAATCGTGGTCGATGTATATCCCGCTGAGCTGTTGGGAAAAGGAAAAACCCAAATCGATAATATGTTAATGGGCACCCAGGATATGTATGCAGAGGGTGCTACCTATTTTGATGATTTTGATTCCAGGGTGCAAGTGAGCAGCATACCATTTCTCTTCAGGGATTTTGAACACTTCCAAAAATACAATACAGGGGAATTAGGGCAAGAAGTACATGAAAAAATCAAATCGGAAGGGATTCGCATTTTAAATACGGAAAGGAATTTTGTCAGAGGTCCATACCGTGTTTTAGTATCCAAAAAGCCGGTTAAATCTGTTGAAGATTTAAAAGGGCTAAAAATACGGTCCTTTGAATCGGAATTTTATTCGCAAGCATACGAATCTGTTGGTGCCAATCCAACGGTTGTGGCATGGACAGAAACATATTTGGCCATGAAACAAAATTTGGTGGATGCGGCTACATCGCCCATATCCTTGGTGTGGTCAATGAAATTTACGGAAGTCGCACCTTACATGACGATCATTGATGAATATCCACAGGATATTGTCATCGCCATAAGCGAAGAAAAATTCTCCAAACTCTCTAAAGAACACCAGGACATCTTAATTGAGGCAGCAAATGAAGCCGGAACGAAAGCTACTCAGCTCTTGGAACAGGAAGTTGAAGAACATTTGGAATTAATGAAAGAGGAGCACGGAATTGAAATCTTTGAAATTGACAAGAAGGAATGGACCGAAGCTTTTTCCGATTTCCATCAGAAAGTAGAGGAATCCGGAGTATTTCCAAAAGGTTATATTGATCAGATAAAATCAATTGAATAATGGAGGTGAAACGTATGGGCAAGATCATTCAATTTGTGGCCAACACTTATTTGGTCATCGCTTTGATATGTTTATTGGCCTTGATCGGCATATTATCTGTTGAAATTGTTTTCAGGTATTTCTTCAGCAGCTCAATCATATGGTCCCAAGAATTTTTTTCTATCCTTATATGCTGGATTACTTTTCTTGGGTTTGGCAAATTGGTCGTTGATCGGGAGGATATTTCCATCACATTCTTGGTGGATAAACTTAATCCTTTAAAAAGAAAAGTCGTCAATACAGCTAACGGCGTTCTCTTGTTGATGACATCCGTGGTCATGCTAATCTTTTCAATGAGCTTAACAATCAACCACCTCAACAAAAAGACGATTATTATGAAAGCGCCAACAGCATGGTTTTATGCACCGTTGGTACTCTTACTTGCGTTAGTTGTTTTAACGTCTGTACATCATATCATGTTATCGCTTAAAACCGGCGGGCTGCAGGAAGGGGAATAAGTCATGCTATTGGCTCTCACATTGTTTTTCGTATTTCTGTTATTGTTGGCCATCGGCTTTCCCGTTTCTTTTTCCATGGCTTTATCGACTCTGGCCGCATTAATATTGGGTGGATATACATTGGATGTTCTTTCCTTGCAGTTGGTGGAAGGAATCAAAGGGTACACCCTCCTTTCCATTCCGCTATTTATTATCGCCGGCAACTTGATGAATTCAGCCGGCATTACGCAAAGAATTTTTGATTTTTCCAATGCACTCATTGGCCACATACGAGGCGGCTTGGCTCAAGTCAATATATTCGCCAGCGTCATTTTTGCCGGAATATCGGGAACGGCTGTTGGGGATCAGGCAGGGCTCGGAGCCATTGAAATGAAGGCAATGGTGGAAAAGGGTTATCAAAAACCTTTTAGTGCATCCCTAACCCTTGCATCATCCGTCATAGGCGCCATTATACCTCCGAGTGTACCGTTAATTGTATATGCTTATTTGGCGGAAGTTTCAGTCGAAAAATTATTTATTGCCGGAATTATCCCAGGGCTTCTTATCGCCGTTGCATTGGCCATTTATGTATACGTGGGCGCCATACGGGGCTTTATTGTCACTCCGGCGCCAGAACCTTTTTCGGGAAAATCGCTTGTCAAGACATTTAAAGATGGATTTTTTGCACTCCTCGCTCCTGCAGTTATCCTGGGAGGAATGCTGGGGGGAGTTGTCACCCCGACAGAGGCTGGTGCGATTGCGGTCATCTATTCGATATTTTGTTCGCTGATATACAAAGAATTGAAATGGAATTCGCTGAAGGAAGCCTTGAATGCCAGCGTCGGTTCAACAGCCCTTATCATGTTTTTAATTGGCGTCGGAACGGCAATGGGATGGATTATATCTGCGGAGCAGTTACCTTACTTGCTGTCCGACTTCCTGCTTTCGTTAACGGAAAATAAATATATGATGCTGTTGATCATCAATATTTTGCTGCTCATTCTTGGCTGTATTATGGAAGGAATTCCAATCAAATTAATCATGTTGCCCATTTTACTGCCCATTATTGACAGCTTGGGCATTGATCGCATGCATTTCGGCATTGTGATGTCATACAACCTGTTGTTGGGCATGATCACCCCGCCGGTAGGCCTGGGACTGTATGTGATAAGTCGGGTAGGTAAAGTCCCGATTGAAGAAGTTGTAAAAGCTACATTGCCATTTTACTTGCCGTTAATTATTACGCTGATCATTCTGACTTATTTTCCTCAGCTGTCGCTTTGGCTGCCCAGTCTGTTGGGCTAATCGCGGACTTTGGAAAATAAAAACACAGTTTTCAAATTGACATAATCATATTAAGGAGGAGCTATACATGAAAGTTGCAGCCGTTCAGTTAAACTCCAAGTCGGATAAACAAAAAAACTTGCAAAAAATATCTACTTTTATCAATCAAGCTGCCCGGGATGGCGCTGAACTTGTTTCTTTGCCGGAGTATTGCAATTTCTTGGGAGAGGATCATGAGAAGGTAAGCCATGCTGAACACATACCGGAAGGTGAAACGACTACATTTCTGAGCGAATTGGCCATACGACACCAAATTTTTATACATGTTGGAAGCATTGTTGAAAAATATAACGAGGAAAAATCCTATAATACCAGCTTTGTGATTGATCCGAATGGGAAACTGCTCAATAAATACCGTAAAATTCATTTATTTGATATCGAAATTAAAGGTTTGCCTTCATATAAGGAATCGAATACGATTCAAAGCGGAGAAAGTCCCGCAATGGTTCAGCTTCCATTCGGAAAAGCCGGGTTAAGCATTTGTTACGACTTGCGCTTTCCGGAGCTGTATAGAAATTATGCACTGCATGGAGCAAGAATCTTATTTATTCCTGCAGCTTTTACAAGATATACAGGCATGCTGCATTGGGAGGTTTTATTAAGAGCGCGTGCCATTGAAAATCAATGTTATGTGATAGCGGCCGGTCAATTCGGAAGCTATTTGCCGGGAAAAGAGAATTATGGAAACAGCATGATTATTGACCCTTGGGGAACTGTGATTACCCGGGCATCTGAAGGAGAAGGAGTCATTATAGCTGACATCCAGAAAGATATTATACATTCCGCTAGAGAAAGCATTCCTTGTTTTGGTCATCGAAGACCGGGATATTATGACAAAGTCCCTCTCATTTAAAACTTGTTTAACACCTAACTTTCGCATCCTAAAAATAACCTTAATCCTTGATATATTTAGGTGTAATATTGATTGAATATGTTGCGTTATTCCCATCTTAGGGAAAACCTTAATTACATTTGTTAATTAGTTCATCATCAATGGATTGTACTTTTTATTCCGAAAGGACCGCTTCTTCCAAAAGATATAAAACACTGCCACTTATATGTGTCCCTTGAACCATCCAATATAAGTGGCAGATTATTTACTGCTCATAGTGCAATAATATGGCTAAACTGATATTCGGAGTCGAATTGCATATAATCTTTCTCATGTTTAACTTTTTTGATGAAAGTAATTCTGCAATCGCTTGCCGATCTTTGGATAAGTACTCCTCTGTATATTCCATCCATGGGAGATTCTTGGATTGTAAAAGTTTAATAAAATCTGCTAATGGCATCCCGTCAATTCAACCGCTCGTGCAAGCGTTACCTGTTTTTCAGCGGACATTCTAATCGCTAAAGAACCCCTTACCTTTGCATGGTTGATAAAGGGTAAAAAAGAAGTTGGAAAGGTTCACTTGAGAATATTCATGTGCCATTTTTTCACCTCATTGTTCATATTTTTCGAATCTCCCTTATTGCTCTTATCCTATTTCAGCACCCTCTGTTCCAAAAGTGAATTTGTTTGCAGCAATGTTAAACTCCTCTATATAACGTCCAATTGACGTTTTGTTCAAAAGAAGTTACGATTATTTCAAACGTCTTCCGCATAATTCTAAAAACACAGAAGAACCCTTAAAACTGCCCGCCAAACAATAAAGCAAGTTCTAAAAAAGGAGAAATTCAATTGCTGGCACAAGAACGTTATAATATTATCTTGGAACTGTTAGAACTGAATAAAATCGTCAAAGTACCCGAGCTTTGCGAAAAGTTCAATGTCTCCATTGAAACCGTCAGAAGGGATTTGGAATACCTTGAACAGGAAGGCAAACTGAAACGGGTTTACGGAGGAGCGGTATTAAATACTAAATCTGGCGCAGAACCTTCCTATAATACGCGTTATACGAAAAATGCCAAGGAAAAAATCATGATCGGGAAAAAAACGGCAGAGCTTATTTCGGACGGAGAGACATTGATGATAGATCTCGGCACAACTACCCTGGAAGTAGCACGCCATTTAAAGAACAAAAAAAACTTGACCATTATTACCAATTGTATAACGATAGCCCAGGAATTGGTCAATGTCCCAACATTTCGGGTGATAATGCCGGGAGGAATATTACGCTCGAATGAATTGGCTTTATCAGGATTCATTTCCGAGCAATTTATCAAGGAGTTTAATGTAGATAAAACCATTATCGGGGTTGGAGGCATTACAAAAGATAACGGTATATCCGATTATCACCTCGAAGAAACGCGGGTCAGAAGAATCATGATAGAGAACGGGAAACAAACGATAGCTGTTGCCGACCACAGCAAATTTGGAATTAAAGCGCTTGTAAAAGTTTGTCCTCTCAATGAAATAGATATTATTGTCACAAACGATAAACTTCATAGGGATATTGCCCAAGAATACATAGATGAAGGCATTGAAGTCATCGGTTATAAAAAATAAGGGAAATTCTACTCTTGCCTATATAAAGAGTAGAATTTCCCTTATTTTTTTGCTTTACCCATTGAAATCGCTTGCAATTATTATTATAATACATTCAAATACACATAAAACTAGTATTAAGTTATAAATAAAACACAAAATAATGTGTTTTATGTGCTAGTTTTTGTTGTTTTACTTTGAATTTTGGGGGGATCTACATGAGTTTTGATGAAATTATTATCTGGGTCATGGCAGTTGGGATTCTCATCGGTGCAATTGATAGGGTGATTGGGAATAAGTTTGGCCTGGGCGAAAAGTTTGAGGAAGGATTTAATTCAATGGGACCACTTGCCCTCGGCATGGTTGGGATTATTACGTTAACACCAGTGATCTCTCGCGTATTGGGGCCGATTATTATCCCGATTTTTGATGTCATGGGTGCCGATCCGGCGATGTTCGCTTCTATTCTAGCCAATGATATGGGCGGTTACCCGCTGGCAATGGAGTTGGCGGTTAATCAAGAAGCCGGATTATTATCCGGTTTAGTTGTAGCCTCCATGCTTGGATGTACATTGGTTTTTTCCATTCCTGTCGGTCTGGGACTGATTGAACAGGAAGACCGCCCGTTTTTTGCCAAAGGTTTATTGGCCGGGATGGTTACAATTCCATTTGGCGGATTGATTGGTGGGTTAATTGCCGGATTTGATGTAAAAATGATTTTTGTCAACTTAATTCCAGTTATTATCTTATCTGTCATTTTAATCATCGGATTGGCTGTCATCCCAGATATATTAATCAAAT
Source organism: Siminovitchia jepli (assembly GCF_047228825.1). Classification (NCBI taxonomy): domain Bacteria; kingdom Bacillati; phylum Bacillota; class Bacilli; order Caryophanales; family Bacillaceae; genus Siminovitchia; species Siminovitchia jepli. The sequence goes on along the minus strand of NZ_JBFEGN010000045.1, from coordinate 6,481 downwards.
GCGCGCTTTTTTTCGGAAAATTCATTGTCATTGTCATTACGATCGGTTTGGGAGCAGCGGCATTTGAAGCGTTAACCGGAGTCGTCATCATTCCCGGAATGGCGCCTATATCAGAAGGAATTGAAATTGTCGGGTTTATCGCAATCATTTTATTAGGTACTTTCCCAATACTGCACTTAATCGTGAAAGGTTTGGAGAAACCATTGGGGAAGATAGGGCAAATGCTTGGCATGAATGCCGTTGGAGCAGCAGGTATTGTGATTACGATGGCCAATAGTATTCCCGTTTATAAAATGATGAAAGACATGGATGTAAGGGGAAAAGTGATTAACACAGCCTGGCTTGTACCGGCAACGGCGGCATTAGGGGATCACCTTGGGTTCACCGGCGGTGTGCGTCCCGATATGATTACTGCCGTTGTATTAAGTAAAATTGCTGCTGGTGTTTTAGCAATCATTCTAGCTTACTTGTTTACGAGAGAAAGTCAGAAAGAGCAAAGAAAATTCACTAATAGGGGTGCTTAATGATGAAAAAATACTTTATCGGACTTGATCAAGGAACCACGGGCACAACAACGTTAATTTTAAATGAAGATTGGGAAATCCATTCCCAGGGATACGTCGAGCATACCCAATACTATCCTCAACCCGGATGGGTTGAACATAATGCATTGGAATTATGGGAAAAAACAAAGGAATCGATCGGAATTGCCCTTGAAAAAGGCGGTTTAAGAATGAATGAAATCACCGCCATGGGATTGGACAACCAAGGAGAAACAGTCGTTGTTTGGGACCGGAATACCGGCCTGCCCGTTTACAATGCCATCGTTTGGCAAGACAGAAGAACTGCCCAAGAGGCTGACAAACTGAACGAAGAATGGGGAGACGTAATCAAAGAAAAAACGGGTGTCTTGGTCGAATCCTATTTCTCCGCTCTAAAAATTAAATGGATATTGGATAACGTGGATGAAGCAAGAGAAAAAGCAGAAAAAGGAGACTTGCTGGCCGGCACAATCGATACTTGGCTCATTTGGAAAATGACAAACGGGCGACTGCATATTACCGACTATTCTACCGCTTCCCGAACAATGTTGATGAACATACACAAAGGCTGCTGGGATGAGGAAATACTGGAAAGATTGAACATACCTAAATCAATGATGGCAGAGATCCGCCCCTCTTGCGAACATTATGGGAATACCGATCCGGCTAGCTTTATGGGCGGAGAAGTGGCCATTGCCGGGAGTGTTGTCGATCAGCAAGCAGCTCTTTTCGGTCAGGCATGTTTTGAGCCCGGAACTGTAAAAACTACCTATGGAACTGGCTGTTTCATGTTAATGAATACAGGAGATAAAATAGTAGATTCGAAGAACGGCCTATTGACGACAGTTGCCTGGGGAATTGATGATAAGATATCTTTTGCTCTTGACGGCGGAATTTATATTACGGGAGCGGCCATCCAATGGTTACGGGACGGAATCAAAATTATTGAAACGGCACAAGAAACAGAAAACCTGGCGAAGTCGGTACCGGATACGGGCGGCGTCTACTTCGTCCCTGCATTTGTCGGATTGGCTGCACCTCACTGGGACCCATATGCCCGGGGCACGATGGTCGGCATTACAGGCGGAACAACAAGGGCTCACATCGTTAGGGCGACACTGGAGAGTATTGCTTATCAAGTGAAGGAAAATATGGACGTCATGGAGAAAGACTCAGGAATCAACATAAAAGTGATGCGGGTTGATGGCGGCCCCGTTGTCAACGATTTTCTCATGCAATTCCAGGCGGATTTACTCGGGATACCAATTGATGTCCCTGTCATCACGGAAACGACTGCGCTTGGTTCGGCTTATTTGGCCGGATTAGCCATTGGCGAATTTGACAGCCTTGATGAAATCGCCTCTAATTGGAAACTGAGAAAACGGTATACACCAAAAATATCAGAAGAAGAAAGAGAAAAATTAATGGCCGGTTGGAGAAGAGCGGTGGAACGTTCAAAGAATTGGGTTACGAATTAATGATAAAAGGGCATTAATAGATCAATTCATTAATGCCCTTTTTGTTGCTCTTCATTCTACCTTTTTGTGTATTTATTACAACTTGACGTGGATTTTTGTTGATTGTATAATGTTTTTTAACAACATGATTTGTTTTCGATGAAGGGAGATACGTAATGCAAAGTGAAAGAAAAGACGTAATAGTCATTGGCGGCGGCGTGGTGGGAACTGCAATTTTAAGAAAACTTTCCCTTTATAATGTATCAATCGCTTTGGTGGAAAAGCAGCCTGATGTTTGTGAAGGTGCAAGTAAAGCAAACAGCGGAATCATCCATACAGGCTTTGATGCGCCGCCAAATTCTTTGGAAGCTGAATGTTTAAGGCGTTCCCGTGACTTATGGCCTGATTATACCGAACAGCTAAAGATTCCTTACATTCCCTGTGGCGCTGTTATGATCGCTACCACAGAAGAAGAAAAAAGCATCATTGAAGAGAAATATATACCGAATGCAGAAGCAAACGGTGCCGATGTTGAATGGTTGGACAGAAATGAAGTGCTGGAAATGAATCCTTCTGTGACGGACGAAGTGATCGGCGCTCTCTCCATTCCCGGAGAAGCGATCTGCGATCCTTTTACAGCTACCCGCTCCTATGCCGAGCTGGCAGTACTCAATGGGGCTGAACTCATTTTAGGCTCCGGTGTCACTGATATCAAAGAGAACGATCATGGTTTTATCGTCATTTTAGAAAATGGCCGTGAAATTGTTACAAAGTATATTGTAAATGCGGCAGGTGTCTATTCGGATCATATTAGCCGAATGATAGGCGATACAAGTTTCACCATTTCACCTCGAAAAGGACAGTTTGTTTTAACTGAAGAGGAAATTGGCATATCCCAGATCATTTTACCAGTACCTTCGGCAAAATCGAAAGGCACGTTGATTTCCCCGGTTGTTTTCGGCGGATTTCTACTCGGGCCAACAGCTGAAGATCAACAGGATAAAGAGGATAACTCCACAAGCACCGAAGGAATGGAACAAGTGTTAAACGGCTGTGAAAAGCTTATACCTCACGCAAGAGAGTTTGACAGCATCCGCCAATTTGCCGGGATTAGAGCCGTTTGCAGCACAGGCGATTATGTCATCAGACCATCCGAGAAAAATAAACAATTTATCCATGCTGCTGGTATTCGGTCGACCGGATTATCGGCTTCACCAGGCATAGCGGAAGTGGTTGCAGAACAGTTACAAAAAGCCGGATTAACGTTGGAAAGAAATCAGGAAGCACAAACAGAAATCCCTAACCTATTTGATGACGCAGAAGAGAACGTGGGAGAAATTGTATGTTTGTGCCGCACAATCACAAGAAGCGAGATCACGAATGCACTCGAAGGCCCTGTCCCCCCCTCCACCATTGATGGAGTAAAAAGAAGAACCGGTGCTACTTTGGGCGAGTGTCAAGGCAACTGCTGCATTCCAAAAATCATAGATATCCTTCATGAATACGGATTGGATCAAAACGAGGTTCCTCTAAAAGGCTTACAACATTCAACGCTTGCTTTCAAAGGGGGACGATCATAATGAAGTATGAACTAGTCATTATAGGCGCTGGCATCACAGGGATACAGTCTGCCTTAAAAGCCTATGAGATGGGTCTGAAAGACGTGTTAATTGTCGATTATCACGATACATTTGGCGGTTTCAGCAACCCCCTTTTCAATGAAGAAGGATTTGAATTGGAAAAGAAGTTGGTAGAAAAATTCAATGATCTGCCATATGAAAAATGGACAAAGGCAACGGTGACCGGTTTATTTGAGGCATTTGCCGGCGGAGATCATGTATTAAATGTCCAGACACCTACAGGCACATTTGATATAATGGCTGAAAAAATCATCATTTGTTCCGGCGCTCTAGAAAAACCAAGGGAAGCCCATAAGATAGACGGAACACGGCCAGCAGGTGTAATGACACCCACAATGGCAGCAGAATTAATGAAAAGAGGCTTTCTTCCCGGCAAAAAAGTGGCCGTATTGGATAACAGCAAAACGTCACGTGCAGTCGCTGCACTTTTATCCAAGCAAGGGCTGGATGTCATCCGCATCCAAGCCGATGATTATGAAGTACACAAGATCTACGGCAAATCGCGAGTTGATAGAGTCGATATCAAACATAAGTACACTGAGCAAGTTGAATCATTGGTTTGTGACAGCCTCATTTTTAGCAAAGGGTTTATCCCTTCAACGTTTTTCTTAAAAGGTACCGGTATTGCACTAAATGATAAGCTCTATGTAGTAACAGATCATGCCGGAAAGACGAGCGTTGACAATATTTTAGCATTCGGCCATTGCACAGATCATCATGAAGTTTCATGCGAACAAATTGAGTCCAGTATGAAGCGATTATTTGCATAAGAGAGGAACGACATTCATGAAAATAAAAGATTCATTCACGATTCAGGCAGCAAAAGAAGATGTTTGGACGGTTTTTATGGACGTGGAAAAATTGGCGAGCTGCGTACCAGGCTGCGAAAATTTAGTTGCTCTGAGCGACACCGAATACGAAGCAGATATGGTCGTCAAAACAAAGTTTATGACCATTAAATTTAAAGCCAACGGCGTACTCACCGATGCTGTGGAAGGCAAAGAGCTAAAAGTTGAAATGCTTGGCAAACCTATGAAGCTCGCCGGCTTATTTAAATCAAAAATGACAGTCCAGCTCGAAGAAATAGATGAGAATGTGACCAATATCATCTATGAAATGGATTTGCAAATGACAGGCCGACTGGCGACATTGGGGGACATCTTAATGAAAAGCACTGTCGAAAAATCCGCCGACGAGTTCGCCGAAAATGTACAAACGTTATTTGCGGGTTGAATAGGTATTCATTTACAATTTGCGGATCAGAGAAAAGACGATTGCCCGGCCTGGGACGATCGTCTTTTTATATGATTTATTCCGGCTTTTGGTATTCAGAGGAGCGAATCATTACTCATTCGTATACATGTTCTTGTTTTCTTAAAATCAAAAATCAAGAGAATAATGAGGTAATAAAGAGTTTTTGGGTCGTTGCAGCAACGCAGTGACAACTGACAAAATCCTCCTATTGGTCTTCATATAATGAAAAATAAGGAAAAACTAAAACTTTCATGCTCTCAAGCTGGAAGCTTTCAAGGAAAGGACGATATTGGAAATGACCTGCTGTAGCGACAAGGGGTCACTCAAAAATTGGCTAGTTTTTCATAAACAGGAAAGACGAACATGACAGGACGTTGACGAATCGGCAAGGACACTTGGGCCAGGGGCACCCTTCTTTTTATTCATCCGCCTCCTCTAATGCTTGATAATAAAGATTTTTTGACAAAAATACTCCTTCAGAAATCAATTTATCCAGTAGTGGTTTCACCTGCTTTACCTTTCCTTCCTTTTTAGCCAGCAACAAAATGCCAATTGTACCGATAGGACGTAATAAAAATGTTTTCGCAAAGGATCTTGCGGCTCGTTCATCCATAAGTACAGTTTCCAAGCCCAATTCCTTTGCTCCTACAATAACCTCAAGTTCACCTTCATGCAGTTTCCCATACAATGTACTAATGAGTTGTTTATTCTCCACTTGGATGGAATGAATTTTCCCCTCGTGTACTAATTGCTCCAACTCTTTTTTTCCGTAATGCTTGGTTGTATTAGTATGAACTACTTCTTTATAAACAGCTTCAGGAACGTAAACTACATCGAATAACTCAGCCAAAAGTGGAAGTTTCCCCAATATGGCTAAACTGATGATCGGTGTTGAGTTACTAATTATTTTTCTCATGTTGTCCATTTTCCGAGGAGATTAATTCTGCAATCGCTTGCCGATCCTCGGATAAGTGCTCCTCTGTGTATTCCATCCATGGAAGATTCTTGGATTTCAAAAGATCAATAAAATCTGCTAATGACATCCCGGCCAAATCAGCTGCTCTCGCAAGTGTTACTTGCTTCTCAGCGAACATTCCAATCGCTAAGGAAACCCTTACCTTTGTATCAATACTGCTGCCCTTTTTATGATTGATAAAAGGTAAAAAAGAGTTTGGCAAGTTTACTTGAAAATATTCCCGGGCCATTTTTTTCACCTCTATTTAAATGATATATTTTCCTTCGTCTTCATAATTAACCTAATCTCATTTTACCACCTAAATCTTAAATTGACACATGAACACTAAAAGGGGCTTTTCAAAAGTGGTATTTCAACCCGAAAATAAAAAACAAAGCCCAAGAATGCCGTCAAGTCAACATTCTTGGGCTTTTATGTTCCATTACTTTCAAACGGACTTTCTGGACAGCCGCTGTATCTACGGTAGTATACCTGTCAGGCACTTACTTTAGAAGCATCTAAAATATACCTTTTGGTAGATTTTCATTACCAAAACGTAAGCGTCAAATAATCCCCACCTGTTTTTAGATGGGGATTTTATATATGCTTTATTTAGATTTATTTGGAACACGG